>JAICXQ010000044.1 GCA_025980325.1 Frankiales bacterium | reverse complement strand
GCGCCCGCCGCTCGACGACGAGGAACCCGGCCAGCGCGAGCGCCGAGGCCGTCCAAGCCGCCACGACGGCCGGCGAGGTGAAGCCGTGATCCTGCCCGGCGATCAGGGCGAAGACGAGAGTCGAAAGCGCGACCGCGATCGCGATCTGGCCGAGCACGTCGCGCCCCGGCGCCGGATCCCGGCTCTCGACCAGCAGCGCCGCGCCGACCAGCCCGGCGACGGCGGCCGCGACGAACTCGCCCCAGAACACGGCCCGCCAGCCGCCGATGGCGACGAGCAGCCCGGCCGCGACCGGGCCGGCCGCTAACGCGACCCCGGACGCCGCGGCCCAGCCGCCGAGCACCCGCGAGCGCCGGGCGTTGTCGGGGTAGAGCTGGCGGACAAGCGACAGCGTGCCCGGCTCGGAGCAGGCCGCGCCGACTCCCTGGATGACGCGGCCGAGGACGAGGATCTGCACGTTCGGCGCGGTCGCGGCGACGATCGCGCCGGCCGCGAACACCGCGACGCCGGTGAGCAGCGCGCGCTTGCGGCCGTACCGGTCGCCGAGCACACCGCCGGTGAACAGCAACCCGGCGAACGACACGATGTAGCCCGCGACGATCCACTCCAGCGACGTGACGCCGGCGTTGAAGTCGCTGCGGATCCGCGGTACGGCGACGCCGACCATCGTGTTGTCGGCCATGGTGAGCGCGAGCACCGCATAGGTCGCGCCGGTGGCGAGCTTCGTACGGCGGCGCGCAGAGTGGAGCTGGCTGGGATCAGCCGACACCGAAGACTCCGGGCCGCGGCACGACCGTCGTGAAGTCCGGCCGCAACGGCAGCACCGAGAGCTGGTCGAGCGGCACCGACGGCGCCGCGGGGTCGACCGCGCGCACGTCGGGCACCGACACGAGGCCGGCCAGGTGGAGGTAGTCCGCGCGCACGAGTACGGCGAAGACACATGCGCATGCCGACGGGTTGTCGAGCGCGACCGACTCGAACTTCGCCGCGGCCGCAAGCTTTTCGTACAGCTGTTTTTCCCGCTTCTCCCGGTCGGTGTGCGGGTTGAAGCCGGCCACGATCTGCGCGTAGGTCTTCGCGTTCAGGCCGGCGAACCGGGACTGCGAGGCCATCCCGAGGAGCAGGTTGGACAGGACGTTGTTGCCGAGCACGTTGACCGGATAGACGCTGGTGAACAGCGTCGGGCTCGGCACCCGGACGAACGCGCGGGTGACGCTCATGCCGGTGAACACCTGGGCCGCCTCGGCCGGGGTCAGGTAGCGGCGCAGGCTGACCAGCGCATAACCCGGTTGGCCTCGGGACACCTCGGCGAAGTGGCGCAGGTCGAACGCCGCGGCGGTGAGGTACGCCGCCACGCTGGTGCCGGGCTGCGGCCCGAGGGTCTGCTGCGGCTGGATCGTCGGGGACGGCGGGCTGGTCAGGGATCCGTCGTGGTCGTACGGATCGTGGGTGCCGAACACCGCGACCAGCAGCGCCGCCACCGCGACGGCGGCGATCGAGCCGGCGAGTGCGGGCTCGGCGCGGACGGCTTGCCCGGACGGGCTGGCCGGGCCGCCGACCGCACGGATCGCTTGCCGGACGGCGTCGTGCAGCCGGTGGACCCGCCCGGCCAGCCGCGGCAGCCACGAGTCGTCGAGACCCTGCAGCGTGGATTTGGGCATGTTCACGACTCGGCCGCCAGCAGGTCGAGCACCCGGGCCAGATCCGGCGGCGGGGGGCTGTCGAAGACCAGCGGCCGGCCGTCCGCGGGATGCGCGAACGCGAGCCGCCGCGCGTGCAGCCACTGCCGGGTCAGCCCGAGCCGCGCGGCCAGGGTGGGGTCGGCGCCGTAGGTCAGGTCGCCGACGCAGGGATGTCGTACGGCGGCCATGTGCACCCGGATCTGGTGGGTCCGGCCGGTCTCCAATCGCACGTCGAGCAGCGACGCGGCCCGGAACGCCTCGACCGTTTCGTAGTGGGTGATGCTCGGCTTGCCGTGCGCGACGACCGCCCACTTGTAGTCGTGGGTGGGGTGCCGGTCGATCGGCGCGTCGATCGTGCCGCGGCTGGGGTCCGGGTGGCCCTGCACGAGGGCGGCGTAGAGCTTGTCGACGTCGCGGTTGCGGAACGCGTCCTTGAGCACGGAGTACGCCCGCTCGCTCTTCGCCACCGCCATGAGCCCGGTGGTGCCGACGTCGAGGCGGTGCACGACGCCCTGCCGCTCGGCCGCGCCCGAGGTCGAGATGCGGTAGCCGGCCGCCGCGAGACCGCCGATGACCGTCGGCCCGGTCCAGCCGGGGCTCGGGTGCGCGGCGACGCCCGCGGGCTTGTCGACGACGACAAGGTCCTCGTCGTCGTACACGACGGTGAGGCCGGGGACGGGCTCCGGCGTCTGGTCGCCGAAGGCCGGCGCAGGGCTGGGCAGTTCGACCTCGAGCCACGATCCGGCGCGCACCTTTTCCGACTTCGCCGCCGCGCACCCGTCGACCCGCACGGATCCAGTTTCGACGAGATCCGCGGCGGTCGTACGGGACAGGCCGAACAGCCGGGACAGCGCGACGTCGAGCCGCAGCCCGTCGAGACCGTCGGGCAGCGGCAGCGTGCGCAGCTCACTCATCCGCCGTACCTTCGGTCGCGGTCCGGCCTTCCAGCGGTACGCCGCGGCTGGCGAGCAGTACGGCGAGAACGCCGCCTACGACGATCGCGGAGTCGGCCAGGTTGAACACCGGCCAGTGCGGCAACTGCAGCCAGTCGACGACCTCGCCGCGAAACACGCCTGGTGCGCGGAACAGCCGGTCGACGAGATTGCCGAGCGCACCGCCCAGCAGCAGGCCGAGGCAGATCGCCCAGCCGCGGCTGCGCAGCCGGGCCGCCGCCCGCAGGATGACGACCACCACGACGACCGCGACCGCGGTGAACAGCACCGTCGCGCGGGTGCCGACGCTGAACGCGGCGCCGCTGTTGCGGGTGTCGGTGATCTGCAGGTAGTGGCCAAGCAGGTGGATGTGCTCGCCGCGGGCGACGTTGGCGACGATGAGGATCTTGCTGACGGCGTCGGCTACCAGGACGACCGCGGCGACGACCAGCAGGGAACCCATGCGCCGTGGCGCGATCGGACCCGCGGTCGGGGTTAGCGGCGCTCCTCGCGTTGCTTGCATGACACACACAGCGTGGCACGGGGGAACGCCTGCAGGCGCGCCTTGCCGATCGGGTTGCCGCAGTTCTCACAGGTGCCGTACGTGCCGTTGTCCAGTCGTTGCAGCGCCCGCTCGACCTGCGAGAGCAGGTCGCGGCTGTTCGCGGCGAGCGACATCTCGTGCTCGCGTTCGAACGTCTTCGTACCGGCGTCCGCCTGGTCGTCGCCGGATCCCTCGCCGCTGTCGCGCTGCAACGCGGCCCAGGCCGACTCGGCTTCGCTGATCTCGCCGCGCAGTTCGCGGGCCTGCGCGTCGAGCTCCTTGCGAATCTCGGCGAGCTCGCCCTTGGTCCACGGCGTCTCCCCGGGGAGTACGGCGGCGGTGCCGGGCTTGGCCGGGCGGACCGGAGCGGGCGGCGGCGCAGCCTTGGCCGGGGCAGCCTTGGCCCGGGCAGCCTTCGTGGTCGGGGCAGCCTTCGTGGCCTTGACCGGCGCGGCCTTGACCGGGGCCGCTTTGACCGGCGCAGCCTTCGCGGCGACCGGTGCCGGGGCCGCGCTCTTGACCACCGGCGCGGCCTTGGCCGGGGCGACCTTCTTCGCGACCGGCGCGGTCTTGGCCGGCGCGGCCTTCGTCGCTTTGGCCGTCGTCTTCGCCGGCCCGGCCTTCTTCGCGACCGGCGCGGCCTTCTTCGCCGCCGGCGCAGCCTTCTTCACGACCGGTGCCGTCTTCTTGGCGGCGGGCGCCTTCTTGGCTGCCTTGGCCGGGGCGGCCTTCTTCGCGACCGGCGCCGACTTCTTGGCCGCGGCCGCGGTTTTCTTCGCGGCGGGCCCCGCCTTCTTCGCCGGTGCCGACTTCTTGGCGGCCACGGCTTTGCCGGCGGTCTTCGCCGGGGCGGCCTTCTTCGCGGCCGAAGCAGCCTTCTGGGCCGCGGGGGCGGACTTCTTCGCCGGCGCGGTCGCCTTCTTGGCGGCTGCCGCTTTCTTGGCTGCGGCAGGCGCCTTCTTCGCGGGCGGGGTCGACCTGGCCACTGCGGCTCCCTTCGCCGGCGCGGGCGGGCTCGGACGGGTCGGCGTACCGCGCAGCGCCGTCACCGCGTCGGTTCCGGGCGCGCGCTCGGCCGGGGGACGCGGCGCCGCTACGGGCGCCGCGGGAGCCGGGCCGGGCGGGCCGGCCGGTTGCGGCTGGTCCGCCGAGCGGCCGCGTCGGAACAACCGGCGCAGACCTTTGCCGCGCTCGTCGGCCATGCCGGCGCCACCCTCCTGCCCTGTCCGCGACTGCTTCGCGGCCCGATCACGGGTCGTCGCAGGATAGGTCGCGCATGACTGCGGGGCAACGTGGCACGCCGCACCCCGCCTCTCGGCGCGCTCCGATCAAGATCACGTCGACGTCGTACACGTCAAAATCCGACATAACCGGCGGGCAAGTGGTGCCCGACTTCCACCCGATCGTGATCGCGGCGAAACCGGGAGGCGACGCGCTGCCGCGCTCGGTAGGCTCGGCCTTGCGGTACGGCGCCGACGGGGACGAGTACTCCCGCACGCAGTCACCAGCGACCCGGGGAGGGTGCGAGCCCGGGGACGTGCGCGGGACGAAGATCACCCCCTGAGCCGGCCCGCGGCTTTTTGAGCGGGCGATCGCCGGTCCCGGCCGGCGCTCGCCAAGGAGGGTGGTACCGCGGGACCCCAACCGGTCTCGTCCCTCCGGTCGTGACCGCACCAGCGCCGCCCGGAGGAGACACACAGCATGCGAGCGTTCCGGCCCATGCCCCCGCAGGTCGACCTGCCGGCCCTCGAGCACGAGGTGCTCGCCCGCTGGCGCGACCGGGACGTCTTCGCCCGGTCGCTGAAGCAGAGCGCCGACGGCCCGCTGTGGACCTTCTTCGAAGGCCCGCCGACGGCGAACGGCAAGCCGGGCACCCACCACGTCGAGGCGCGGGTGTTCAAGGACCTGTTCCCCCGCTACCGGACCATGAAGGGCTTCCACGTCCCGCGCCGGGCCGGCTGGGACTGCCACGGGCTGCCGGTCGAGCTCGAGGTCGAGAAGCGGCTCGGGTTCACCGGCGGCAAGAAGGACATCGAGGCCTACGGCATCGCCGAGTTCAACGCGCGCTGCCGCGAGTCGGTCGAGGAGCACGTCGACGAGTTCAACCGGCTCACCGAGCGGATGGGCTACTGGGTCGACCTCGACGAGGCGTACTGGACGATGAACGCGCCGTACGTCGAGTCGGTCTGGTGGTCGCTCAAGCAGATCTACGACAAGGGCCTGCTGGTCCAGGACCACCGGGTCACGCCGTACTGCCCGCGCTGCGGCACCGGGCTGTCCGACCACGAGGTCGCGCAGGGCTACTACGACGTCACCGACCCGTCGGTGTTCGTCCGCTTCCCGGTCACGAGCGGGCCGCTCGCCGAGCTCGGCGCGGCGCTGCTGGTCTGGACGACGACCCCGTGGACGCTGATCTCGAACACCGCCGTCGCCGTCCACCCCGCCGTCACGTACACCGTCGTACGAGTCGACGGCGAAGTGCTGGTCGTCGCCGAGCCGCTCGTCGCGAAGGTCTTCGGTGACACACCCGTCGAGGTGCTGCGGACGATGGCCGGCAGCGAACTCGAACACACGACGTACGACCGCCCGTTCGACCTCGTCGACATCCCCGGCGCGCACTACGTCGGGCTGGCCGACTACGTCACCGTCGACGACGGCACCGGCCTCGTGCACCAGTCGCCGGCGTTCGGCGCCGAGGACTTGCTGGTCGCGCGCCGCTACGGTCTGCCGGTCGTCAACCCGGTCACCCTCGACGGTCACTTCGACGCGAGCCTGCCGCTCGTCGGCGGCCTGTTCTTCAAAGCCGCCGACGCCCCGATCGTCGCCGACCTCGAGGCACGCGGGCGGTTGTTCCGGCGGGAGAACTACACGCACTCCTACCCGCACTGCTGGCGCTGCGACACCGCGCTCATCTACTACGCGCTGCCGTCGTGGTACATCCGCACGACCGAGGTCAAGGACCGCCTGCTCGAAGAGAACAAGCGAACGCGCTGGTACCCCGAGACCATCAAGCACGGCCGCTACGGCGACTGGCTGAACAACAACATCGACTGGGCGCTCTCACGCAATCGCTACTGGGGCACGCCGTTGCCGATCTGGCGCTGCAGCGGGAACGAGGGCGAGGGCGCCCACCTCACCTGTGTCGGTTCGCTCGCCGAACTCTCCGCGCTGTCCGGCACCGACGTCACGCATCTCGATCCGCACCGGCCGTACATCGACGACGTCACCCTGACGTGCCCGCAATGTTCCACAACCGCAACGAGAGTTCCGGAGGTCATCGACTGCTGGTACGACGCCGGCTCGATGCCGTTCGCGCAATGGGGAGCACCGCATCGCAACGCCGAAGAGTTCGAGCGCGCGTACCCCGCGCAGTTCATCTGCGAGGCGATCGACCAGACGCGTGGCTGGTTCTACACGTTGATGGCGATCGGCACCCTCGTGTTCGACCGGTCGTCGTACGAGACGGTGCTCTGCCTCGGTCACATCCTCGACGAGCAGGGCCGCAAGATGAGCAAGCATCTCGGCAACGTCCTCGATCCGTTCGAGTTGTTCGAGCGGCACGGCGCGGACGCGTTGCGGTGGTTCATGTTGTGCGGCGGCAGCCCGTGGTCGTCGCGCCGCGTCGGCGACCGCGCACTCGAAGAGGTCGTCCGCAAGGTGTTGCTCACGTACTGGAACACCGCGTCCTTCCTGGTGCTGTACGCGAACGCGAACAACTGGCAGCCGTCGTCGGCGGCACCGCATTACAGCGACCGGCCGGCGTTGGATCGGTGGGCGCTGTCGCAGTTGCACGCAGTGGTCGCCGAGGTCGACGCGGCGCTCGACGACTTCGACTCGGCCCGGGCCGGCCGCGCGCTCGCGGCGTACGTCGACGATCTGTCGAACTGGTACGTACGGCGCTCCCGCCGGCGGTTCTGGGACGGCGATCCGTCGGCGCTGGCGACGTTGCACGAGTGCGTCGAAGTGCTGACGCGACTGCTCGCGCCGTTCGTGCCGTTCGTCACCGACGAGGTGCACGAGCGGTTGGTCCGCGACGTCGATCCGAGTGTCGCCGACTCGGTGCATTTGCGTGCGTGGCCGGCGGTCGACGACGCGCTTGTCGATGTCGAGCTCGGCGAGCACATGGCGCTGGTACGACGGCTGGTCGAGCTCGGCCGGGCCGCCCGCGCGGACGCCGCGGTGAAGACGCGGCAACCGCTCGCCCGGGCGATGGTGTCCGCGCCCGGCTGGTCGCGGTTGCCGGCCGTGTTGCGCGAGCACGTCGCGGACGAGCTCAACGTGCGCGCGCTCGACACTCTCGACCCCGCCGCCGCTGGTACTGGCGGCGATCTCGTCGACGTCACGGCGAAGGCCAACTACCGCGCCCTCGGCAAGCGCTTCGGGCAACGGACTCCCGCGGTCGCGGCCGCCATCGCCGACACGGATGCAACCGTCTTGGCCGCGGCACTTCGCACCGGCGGCAGCGCGACGGTGACCGTCGACGGTGAGGCGGTGACCGTCGGGCCGGACGACGTGGTCGTCAGCGAGACGCCGCGCGCGGGTTGGGCGGTCGCGGCAGCCGGCGGCGAGACGGTCGCGCTCGACCTCGAGCTCACCGACGAGCTGCGCCGGGCGGGCGTCGTACGGGAAGTCATCCGGCTCGTGCAGGAAGCCCGCAAGGCACAAGGCTTCGACGTCAGCGACCGGATCGAGCTGTGGTGGGAAGCCGAAGGCGAGACCGCCGAAGCGCTGGCCGAGGGCGCGCGGCCGCTGGCCGGCGAGGTGCTCGCGACGACCGTGACGCACGGCCGGCCGAACGCGCCGCTGGCCGATCACCCGGTGCCGGAGTTGGGCCTGACGTTCTGGCTGCGGCCGATCGGCTGACGCGCCAACCGGAAAGCACCCGTTCGGCGTAGGTAGACCGGGGATCGCCGCTGCCGATGCTCTAGGTGCGTGACCGCGTTGCTGCGAACGGCGCAATGGCGGTGCACCCAGGAGGTTCCGGTGGCCCTGACGCTGTTGTCCCAGCCGACCCATCTGCGTTTGAACACGGACGCGATCGCGGTTCCGGCGCTGACCAGTCAGGTCCGTCCGGCGCTCGTCCTGCCCGAGCGGCAAGCCCGGGCACTGCTGGACGCGGCCGGTCGGGAGGACGTGAGCTGCGGCGGTTGTTTCGCCGCAGGTCCGGCCGGGATCCAGATCTGGAGTGGACCGTTCGACGGCCCGGGCGGCGTTCGCGGCAGCGCGGTACATCTGGGGTCCATCGATTGGACCTACGACACGCCCGCGAAGCACTGGGCGATGATCTACCGCGCGATGGTCACGCACGACGGCGTGGCCCGCGGCGAGACCACCACCACCATTCTCGCCCGGGTTCTCGCCCTGACCGGCCTGTCGGTCGAAGGCGACCGGGTCACGTTGCCGTCCCCCCCGGTGCGTGACCCGTTCCGCCGCAAGGAAGCCTGAGCCGCTCGACCGGCACGGCCCGGCCCGCCGTCAGGACTTGCGCGGTGTCGCCTTCTTGGCCGGCGTCGCCTTCTTGGCGGTGCTCTTGGCCGCGGTCGCCTTCTTCGCCGGCGCCGCCTTCTTCGCCGTGCTCTTGGCCGCCGTCGCCTTCTTGGCCGGGGCCGCCTTCTTCGCGGTCGTTGCCTTCGTCGTCGTTGCCTTCTTCGCCGGGGTCGCCTTCTTCGCCGGGCTCGCCTTCGTGGCCGCGGTCTTCTTCGCCGCGGTCTTCGCCGGCGCGGCCGACTTCGATGCCGCAGCCTTCGTCGCGGTCGCGGTCTTGGCGGCCGTCTTCTTCACGGCCGTCGCGGTCGTCTTCGTGGCCGCCGCGGCCGCGGTCGCCGGGGCCGTCTTCTTGGCAGCCGCCTTGGTCGCGGTCGCCTTCGCCGGCGCGGCCGCCGACGTCGCCGCACCGGTCATCGACCGGACCGGGGCCGGCCGGGCCGTCGCCGTACCGGCTGCTGCCGCCGCCTCGGCCGCCTTCGCCTCGACCGGTTCGGTCTCCGTGCGCGGGGTGACGACGGTGACGTCGGCGTCGCTGCCGGCACCGGCCGCGACCGGGGCCGGCGGCATCGACGTGGCGCCTACGCCGGTCGCCGGCAGGGCGCCGGGAACGCCGCGGCGCTGGCGGACGCCGACGAGCAGGAAGATGAACGAAAGGACGCTCACGCCGATCGAGGCGTAGACCCAACCCAGCGCGCTGAACAGGCCGATGATGAGAAACACCACTGCCACGAGCAGCAGAACTCCGCTGATGACGATCACGTCGTCGACTCCGTTTCGGGTATGCCGCCAACCGCTACGGCGGCGGAGCAAGGTGCGGCGCGAATCCTAGCGACTACGTCCTGCGCGCCGCGTCCCGGCGGCGCATCTCGCGGCCGACGGGCAGGCGAATATCAGGGTGCGGACTCCTCGCCGTCGATCGCGTCGTTGTCGGCCGGCGGTCCGCCCGGAGTGTCGCTGCCGGCGTCGACGTCCTCGACCAGTGGCGGCGCGGGGCTGAACGGGCTGGCCGGCTTCGCCGGTGGCGCGAGTCGCGGTACGTCGCCACCGGCCGGTCCGGCTGTCGCCGCGGGCGCGGCGGCCGGCGGGGTCGGGGCCGTCGCGCCGGGGCTCGGCGCGGGGCCGGGTCCCCCGCCCAGCGGTCCCGCGCCGGGAGCGGGTGCCGGTCCCGGGCCGGGAGCCGGCGTCGACCCCAGGCCGGGAGCGGGCGCCGGTCCCGAGCCGGACATCGGTGCGGAAGCCGGCCGGGCCGGGCCGCCGGAGGCCGGCGCACCGCCGCCGGGGCCGCGGCTTTCGAGGTCGTGCAGCTGGCCTTCGAGGTACGCCTTGAGCCGGGTCCGGTACTCGCGCTCGAATCCGCGCAGGTCCTCGATCTGGCTTTCCAGCGCCTGCCGCTGGCGTTGCAGCTCGGCCATCGCGGCGGCGTGCTGTTGCTGTGCCTCGGACTCGATCGAGGCGGCCCGGGTCTTCGCCGAGGTCACGATCTGCTCGGCCTCCTGCTTGGCCTGGGCGATCGCCTCGTCCGCCGTACGTTGGGCGAGTAGCAAGGTCCGCAACGCGGCCTCGTTCGGCTCCTCGGCCGGTGCAGCCGGCGGCGGCGCGGCGGCCGGGGTGGGTGCTGCCGCGGCGGCGGGCGCCGGTACGGCAGTGGCCTGGGGCGCGGTCCGCAGGTCGGAGTTCTCGCTGAGCAGCCGGCGTAGCTCGGACTCGACTTCGTCGAGGAAGGCGTCGACCTCTTCCTCGTCGTAGCCCTCCTTGAACCGGACGGTGCTGAACCGCTTGTTGTGCACGTCGTCAGGAGTAAGGGGCATCAGGTCACCTCGGGGTCAGAGCTCAGAGCCGACGACCTGGATCAGGGCGTAGGTCACGATGAACAACAGGATGAAACCGATGTCGAGCGATATCGACCCTAGTCGCAGCGGCGGCAGGAGTCGGCGGAGCAGACGCAAGGGCGGGTCGGTCGCCGAGTAGGTCAGTTCGAGCAGCGGTACGAAGAAACCGGTGGGGCGCCACGACCGCGACAACGCCATCACCCAGTCGATGACGAAGCGAATCAAGAGCAGCACGAAGAAAGCCCACAGCGCATACAGCGCCGCCAAATAGACGATGTGCACCGTCAGCTCTGGTTGAAGAAGCCGCCCTCGGCCATCGCTGACTTGTCTTCGGCCGTGATCTCGATGTTGGCCGGCGTGAGCAGGAACACCTTGTTGGTGACCCGCTCGATGCTGCCGTGCACTCCGAAGACCAGGCCGGCAGCGAAGTCGACCAGGCGCTTGGCGTCCGCGTCGTCCATGTCGGTGAGGTTCATGATGACCGGCACGCCTTCGCGGAAGTACTCGCCGATCGTGCGGGCCTCGTTATAGGTCCGCGGGTGCATCGTCGTGATCCGGTACGCGTCGACGGCCTCGGCGGCGGTGCGCCGCGGCGGCGTGTAGGCCACTGCCGTCTCGTCCGGACGGGTCACGCGCAACGGCGGTGCTCCCCCAGGATCGGTACGCCGGACGACGTTGCCCGCGGGCGCGTCGCCGTAGTCGTCGTAGTCGTCATAGGCCCCCTGGTCCTCGTCCTCGACGAGTCCCAGGTAGACCGCCATCTTGCGCATCGCGCCCGCCATGGCGGGGACATTACCCGACCGGCGGCGGTCGGCGGCCGAGCAACGCCGTACCGATTCGGACATGTGTCGCCCCCGCGGTCACCGCGGCCTCCAGATCACCGCTCATGCCGGCCGAGATCCAGGTCGCGTCCGGGTGTCGTGCCCGGATCCGTGCCGCGGCCTCGGCCAACGTCGCGAACGCTCGTTCCGGGTCGCCGTCGAGCGGGGCGATCGCCATGACGCCGCGCAGGCTGAGGTGCCCGGCGGCGGCGACGAGGTCGGCGAGATCGGCGGCGATGTCGGGGCGCGCCCCGCCGCGGCCCGGCTCGCCGTCCAGCGATACCTGGACGAGGACTTCGAGCGGCGGGCGGTCGAGGGTCGCGGTCGCGCGGTCCAGCGCATGAGCCAGCTCGGCCCGGTCGACCGAGTGCACGACGTCGGCGAACGACGCGACCAGGGCGGCCTTGTTGCGTTGCAAGGTCCCGACGAAGTGCCAGCGCGGCGGGCTGCCGGCGACGGCGTGCTTGGCCGCCGCTTCCTGGGCCCGGTTCTCGCCGACGTCGGTGACGCCGAGCTCGGCGAGCAGCGCGACGTCCGACGCCGGAAAGGTCTTCGTAACGGCGACGAGGGTGAGCTCGTCGGGCGACCGGCCGACGGCCCGTGCGGCCGCGCTCATCCGTTCGCGAACCGCGGCCAGATTGGCGGCGAGCTCGGCCCGCCGATCGGTCACGGCATCGGTCACGGCAACAGCATGGCGACCATCGCGAACCGGCCGGTCACGCCGTCACGGCGATGCGAGTAGTAGATGCTCTCCTCGAACGTGCACAGAGTCGCCGGGTTCGCGGTGATGACGCGCGCATCGCGGAGTTGGGCGCGGACCGCGCCCGGCAGGTCGAGTCCCGATGTGCCGGCCGCCGTCGTCGCGGCCGCGGCGGGTACTTTCGCGACGACCTCCGCCTGCATCGCGGCGGGCACTTCGTAGCATCCGCCGCAGATCGACGGTCCGATCTGCGCCACGATCTGGCCGTCGTCGAGTCGGCGGACGGCAGCGAGTGCGGCCTCGACGACGCCTTCGGCAAGGCCGCGACGGCCGGCGTGCGCGACGGCCACCGCCTTGCGCCCGACGAGGGCGAGCGGGACGCAGTCGGCAACGAGTACCGCGATCGCGAGGCCGCGGGTCGCGGTCACCAGCACGTCGACGCCGGCGACGTCCGCGTCGCTGGCCTCGTCGACGACCGCGACGTCCGCGCCGTGCACTTGCTGCATGAACTGCACGCGATCCACGCCGAGATAGCCGGCAAGCTGTCGCCGATTTGCCGCGACCGCCCCGGCATCGTCACCAACGTGCAGGGCGAGGTTGTTCTCGTCGTACGGCGCTGCGCTGACCCCGCCGGCGCGCGTCGTCACACTGACATGCACCGGCACGTGAGTGAGGACGAACGGCGAGCGCACCTACTTCAGGAAGTCGGGTACGTCGAGGTCGTCGTTGTCGTCGAAGACGATGGTGCGCCGCGGCGGCTGCGGCCGGGACGGCGCCTGCCGTACCGGCTCCTGCACCCGCACGTGCACCGGCTCCTCGATCGCGGTGAGGTCGACCTCGTCGTCGTAGGAGTCGTCGAGATCGATCTCGTCGTCGCCGTACGCGTCCTGCGCCGGCGTCTCCTGGAACTGCGGCTCGCGCAACGGTGCGCGCCGGGTTTCGGTGCGGGCCCGCGGGCGAGGTGCGCCGCCGTCGAACCCGGCCGCGATGACGGTGACCCGGACCTCGTCGCCGAGCGCGTCGTCGATGACGGCGCCGAAGATGATGTTGGCGTCGGTGTGCGCGGCGTCGGCGACGAGCTGCGCCGCTTCGTTGATCTCGAACAGGCCGAGGTCGCTGCCGCCGGAGATGTTCATCAGCACGCCGTGCGCGCCGTCGATGGACGCTTCGAGCAGCGGGCTCGAGATGGCCATCTCGGCCGCCGCGACCGCGCGGTCGTCGCCGCGCGCGGAGCCGATGCCCATGAGGGCCGAGCCGGCCCCGGACATGACCGACTTCACGTCGGCGAAGTCGAGGTTGATCAGGCCGGGCGTCGTGATCAGGTCGGTGATGCCCTGGACACCGGAGAGCAGCACCTGGTCGGCGGAGTGGAAGGCGTCGAGGACGCTGACCTGCCGGTCGCTGATCGAGAGCAGCCGGTCGTTCGGGATGACGATCAGGGTGTCGACCTCGTCGCGCAGCGCGGCGATGCCGGTCTCGGCCTGATCGGCACGGCGCTTGCCCTCGAACGTGAACGGCCGGGTGACCACACCGATCGTGAGCGCCCCGAGCGAACGGGCCATCTTCGCGACGATCGGCGCGCCACCGGTGCCGGTGCCGCCGCCCTCGCCGGCGGTGACGAAGACCATGTCGGCGCCTTTGAGGACCTCTTCGATCTCCTCGGCGTGATCGTCGGCGGCCTGCCGCCCGATCTCCGGATCGGCGCCGGCCCCGAGTCCGCGGGTGAGCTCGCGGCCGACGTCGAGCTTGACGTCGGCGTCGCTCATCAGCAGCGCCTGGGCGTCGGTGTTCACCGCAATGAACTCGACCCCCTTGAGCCCTACCTCGATCATGCGGTTGACGGCGTTGACGCCACCTCCGCCGATCCCGACGACCTTGATGACGGCCAGGTAGTTCTGTGGTGCGGCCACGAAGCGAGCCCCTCTGCTGCGGGTATCGGGCCGACGGCGCGCGGCGTCGCCGGCGTAGGCGGGAAGAGTCCACGTGTCGATGGCGAAGGGAAGTCGCCACCGGCGGACCGGCCTTGCGGACGTGCTGGGATGTTGCTCGATGTGCCTGGCGGGCCGGCGTGTCGCCGACCCTCACCCTCAGGTAGAGATCTAACGTTATGTCAACTTGAGGGCTGGACCGGACAGTAGGGCGAATGGTCCGCGGCGGTCAAGCGAGGTCGGCGAAAACACGGCGTGTCGTGATGTGTTTTCATCCTGACGCGCCGGCCGACGGCGCGCTTCACGCCTTGGTGACGGGCACGTCCGGGGTGCTCACGTCGTACGTCCTGGCGGGGTGCGTCATCAACGCGCGCAGGACGGCGAGCTTGCGGGCTGCTTGTGCCGGGTCGCCCCAGACGACGGTACGGCGGCCGCGTAGTTGGAGCGTGACGTCGACGGGACTCGGCGCGGTGACGCTCAGCACTTCGGACCGCAACGGCCGCGGCAGTTCTGCCCACACCGCGAGGGCGGCTCGGGCGTCGGCGTCTCCCGGGCCCGGAACTGCGGCGCCGAGGTCGAGCCGGAGCAGGCCCGTCGGCGCGTCGACCGCGGTGGCGAACGCGACTCCGGTGCCGTCGATGAGTTCGGCGCCGCCGTCGTTCACCGTCACCGCGACCGGATGGCGTTCGGTCACGGTGATGACGAGACGATTCGGCCAGTCGCGGTCGATCGTGACGGCGGCGACCGCCGGCAGGGCCGCGACCCGGGCACGGATCCGGCCGGGATCGAGCCGGAGCATCGAACGCCCGAACGGGACCTTCGCGGCAGCCAGAACGTCGGCTCGGGAGAGTCTCGACGTGCCCTTGACGGTGATGCTTCGGACGGCGAGCAGCGGCGACGACCACGCGGCCCAGACCGCGCCGCCGACCACCGTGACGACGATCGCCAGCACGAGAGCGGGACGGACGATCCGCCGCCGCATCAACTGGCGCCGGCGCACTCGCCGACGGGTCGCGAACCGCCGTTCGGCGTTCAGCACCGAGGTCATTGGGCCGACTCGAGCGCGGCGAGGATCTCGGGGCCGAGCATCGTCACGTCGCCGGCCCCCATCGTGAGGACGAGGTCGCCGGGCCGGGCGAGCCCGGCCACCGCCGCCGGTACGGACGACCACGACGGCTCGTAGCGCACCGCCTCCGGCGGCAGCGGGACGGCCTGGGCGACGAGCATCCCGGTCACGCCGGGGACGGGATCTTCGCGGGCGGCGTAGACGTCCATCACCACGACGACGTCGGCCGCGCCGAGCGCGTCGCCGAACTCGGCGGCGAAGTCGCGGGTCCGGCTGTAGAGGTGCGGCTGGAACACCGCGACCACCCGGCCACCCGCCGCGACGTGCCGGGCCGCGGCCAGCGCCGCCCGCACCTTCGTCGGGTGGTGCGCGTAGTCGTCGTACACCCGGATGCCGCGGGCCTCGCCCCTCGGCTCGAGCCGCCGGCGCGCGCCGGAGAAGCCGGCGAGACCGCGCGCCATGTCGGCGTACGGGAGACCGAGCGCGAGCCCGAGGGCGACGACGCCGGCCGCGTTGACGGCGTTGTGCGCGCCGGGGACGACCAGGCTCATGGGGTCGAGGCGCCGACCGCCCGCGACCAACTCGAACCGCGACCCGACCGCGGTGAGTTGCAGGTCGTCGACGCGGACCTCGGCGTCGGAGGCGATGCCGAACGTCGTCACCGACAGCCCGCGTTCGGCCGCCACCGAGACCAGTGCGCGCGAGCCTTCGTTGTCCGCGCCGAGGGCGACGATCCCGCCGTCGCCGATCCGCTCGACGAAGGTGCGGAACGCTTCGTGCACGGCTGCGGCGTCGCCGTAATTGTCGAGGTGGTCGGCCTCGACGTTCGTGATGATCGCGGCCTCGGGCGCGAGCAACAGGAAGGACTTGTCGCTCTCGTCGGCCTCGGCGACGAAGAACTCGCCGGTGCCGGCGTGTGCGTTCGAGCCCGGCTCGTTGAGGTCGCCGCCGATCGCGTAACTCGGGTCGCGCCCGCATGCCTGCAACGCGACCGCGAGCATCGACGTCGTCGTCGTCTTGCCGGCGGTACCCGCGACCGCGATGCCGCGCGCGCCGGTCATCACCGACGCGAGCACGGCGGCCCGCGGCAAGACCCGTACGCCGGCCTCGCGGGCGGCCAGCACCTCGACGTTGTTCGCACGGATCGCACTCGACGTCACGACGGTGTCGGCGGTCGCGACGTGCGCCGGATCATGACCGAGCGAGATGTCGGCGCCGAGCGCGCGCAGTGCGGTGAGCGCGCGCGACTCCTTCGCGTCGCAACCGGACACCGGCAGCCCGCGCGCCAGCATGATCCGCGCGATGCCGCTCATCCCGGCACCGCCGATGCCGACGAAGTGCACCCGGCCCAACTCGTCGGCCGGCGGTACGTCGCGCACGTCTTCGACGAAGCTCATCGGCTCGCCACCGCGGTCCGGACCAGGTCGGCCAGCCGCCGGTCCGCATCGAGGACGCCGAACCCGGCGGCTGCGACGCCCATCGCCGCCAACCGGTCCGAAGAATCGAGCAACGGCAACAAGAATCGGCGCAACCACGCCGTGTCGAACCGCGCGTCCTCGACCAGCAGGCCGCCGCCGGCAGCCGCGACGGGCTCGGCGTTCAGCCGCTGCTCGCCGTTGCCGATCGGCAGCGGGACGTAGACCGCCGGCAGGCCGAGCGCGGTCAGCTCGCTCACCGTGTTGGCGCCGGCCCGGCCGACGACGAGATCCGCGGCGGCGTACGCGAGCTCCATCGCCTCGACGTACGGCACGACGACGTACGGGCAGTCGGTGCGGGGCGGCGCGAACTCTTTACCGGTGCCGCTGACGTGCAGCACCTGCACGCCGCGCTCGGCGAGATCGGCAGCGATCGTCGGGACGACGTCGTTGAGTCGTTGCGCGCCGAGGGATCCGCCGACGACGAGCAGGGTGCGCAATTCGGGTCGCAGGCCGAACGACGCGCACGCGCCTTCGCGACTGGCGGCGCGGTCGAGGCCGACGATCTCGGGCCGTAACGGCAGGCCGGTACGCACGGCGTGCCGCAGCGGCGTGCCGGGGAAGCTGACCGCGACCCATCGGGTCAGCCGCGCGCCGAGCCGGTTCGCGAAACCGGGCCGGCTGTTCTGCTCGTGCACGACGATCGGCACCTTGGCCCGCCGCGCCGCGAGGTAGGCGGGCGCGGCGACGTACCCGCCGAAGCCGACGACGACCTCGGCGTCGATCCGTTTGATCGCCTGCCCGGCCGACGTCACCGCCGCGCCGAGACGAGCCGGCATCCGGAAGACGTCGGCGCCGAGCCGGCGCGGCAGCGGCACCCGCGGCACCTCGTGCAATTCGTAACCGCGGGCCGGCACCAGCCGCGCTTCGAGACCGCTCGCCGTGCCCAGCGCGAGGATCCTCGTCGACGTGTCGTCCGCGACGAGCCGGTCGGCCAATGCCAGTAGTGGCGACACGTGGCCCGCGGTCCCTCCCCCGGCCACCAGCACCCGCACCGTTCACACACTCCGCAGGCGGCGGCGCATCGCCTGCCGGCGGCCGGCCCGGCGAGCCGACAGCGCCTCCGCCGCGCCCGGCTCGCGACGCGCGAACGACGCGAGCATCCCGACCGCGAACAGCGTCGGCACCAGCGCGGAACCGCCGAAGGACACCATCGGCAGCGGGATGCCGGTGATCGGCAGCAGGCCGACGACCGCGCCCATGTTGACCAGCGCCTGACCGAGCAGCCACGCCGTGACTCCGGCCGCGGCCAGCTGGCTGAACCGGTCGCTGCAACGCTGCGCGATCCGGATGCCGGCGTACCCGAGGACCGCGAAGAGCAGGAGCACGACGAAGGTGCCGAGCAGGCCGAGCTCCTCGCCGATGATGGCGAAGATGTAGTCGGTGTACTGGTTGGGCAGGTAGCCGAACTTCTCCCGCGACGCGCCGAGGCCGAGGCCGAACCAGCCGCCGGAGGACAACGCGATCAGTCCTTGGCAGGCCTGGTATCCGGCCTTCTGCGCCTGCGCGGCCGCGCACGGATTCGCGAACCCGGTGAGGCGCGCGAGCCGGTACGGCTCGGCGACCGCGAGCAGTCCGAGACCGCCGCCGAGCAGCAAGCCGGTAGCGCCGAACACGGAGACAGGCGAGCCCGCGGACCACAGCAACGCGAGCATCGTCAGGACGAGCACGATCGTCGTGCCCATGTCCGGCTGCAACATCACGAGCAACGCCATCACGAGCGCGAGCGGCACCAGCGGGACGAGCAGATGGCGGATCTCGACGAGCCGTTTGTCCTTGCGTGCCAACAGATCCGCGCCCCACAGCACGAGCGCGAGCTTGGCGATCTCCGCCGGCTGGATCTGCAATCCGCCGGGTAGCGCGATCCATCTGGTCGCGCCCGCGACGCGGACCCCGACGTGCGGGACGAGCACGAGCACGAGCAGCCCGAGCGCACCGAACAGCAGCGGGTAGCCGAGCAGCCGGTACACGCGCACCGGCAAGCGCATCCCGACCCACAACGCGGGCAGCCCGATCGCCACCCACATCGCCTGCTTCTCCGCGATCGTGAACGACGATCCCGACGACGCGTACGACGTGACACTGGACGCGCTCAGCACCATGACGAGACCCAGTGCGACGAGCAGTCCGGTGCTCCCGAGCAGCAGGTAGTACGACGTGAGCGGCCGGTCCAGCCAGTCGCGCAACGCCGACGTCGCGGTCCGGGGACGGGTTCGCCCTTGCCGGGCGGCACTGCCGACGGTCGTCGCCGTCACGCGGTCGTCCGGTCGATCGCGCGCGCGGCCGCGGCGAACAGGTCGCCGCGTTCGGCGTAGTCACGGAACATGTCCCAACTAGCCGCCGCCGGCGCGAGCAGGACCGTGTCGCCGGGTCGCGCCATTTGGGCAGCGCAACGCACGACTTCCGACATGGCTCCAGTGTCGGTCGTCGTGACGACGCTGACCGGCACATCCGGCGCGTGTCGCGCGAGCGCGTCGGCAACGACGTCGCGATCGCGGCCGAGCAGGATGACGCCGCGCAACCTCGTCGCGTTGGCCGCGACGACGTCATCGACATCCGCGCCCTTCAGCAACCCGCCGGCGATCCAGACCACCGAGAGGTACGCGGCGAGGCTCGCGGCCGCGGCGTGCGCATTGGTCGCCTTACTGTCGTCGACGTACCGCACGCCGCCGACCTCGGCGACGGTCTCGTTGCGGTGCCGGCCGGGTGCGAACTCACGCAAAGCAGCGGCAGCCGCGTCGAGCGGTACGTCGATCGTGCGGGCCAACGCGATCGCGACAAGGGCGTTGCCGACGTTGTGCGGCCCGCCGACGCGCAGCTCGCCGGCGCCGAGCACCGGCACTCCTCCGGCAGTCAGCATGCCGTCGATGACGGCGTAGTCCGCGCCGGGGTCCGCGACCGACACCGTGACCGCGTCCGGCGGCGCGAGCGCCGCGACTCGCGCGTCGTCGACGACCGCGACCGCGACGGCGTCGGTCCAGATCCGTGTCTTCGCGGCGACGTAGTCATCCATGGAGTCATGCCAATCCAGATGATCCGGCGCGATGTTGAGCAGCGCACCGGCGCGGAAACGCAACGACGGCGACCACGCGAGTTGCTGGCTCGACACCTCGACCGCGAGGACGTCGTACGGCGGCGTGGTGGTGACCGCGTCGATCAGCGGGAGGCCGACGTTGCCGGCGGCGACGGTGCGCAGCCCGGCCGCGAGCAGGATCGCTTCGAGCATGCCGACCGTCGTGGTCTTGCCGTTGGTGCCGGTGACGCCGAGCCACGGCACGTCCGGATCGCGCAGCCGCCAGGCCAGCTCCGGCTCGCCGATGACCTCGGCACCTTGGTCGCGCGCGGCGACGAGCAACGGCTGATCCAGCCGCCAGCCGGGCGACGCGACGACGAGGTCCGCGTGCGCGATGTCGGCCGTCGTCGCGGCGAGGCGTACGTCGATGCCGTCGGCGGCAAGGCTCGCGGCCGCGGCCTGCTGACGTTCACCGCCGGCCGCGTCGATGACGACGACTTCGGCGGATCGACCCCGTAGCGCGCGCGCGACCGCGCGGCCCGTCACTCCGGCACCGGCCACGACGACGCGACGACCCGCGACGCCGTCGCCGGTCATTTCAGCGAGCCTTGAGACAGGAACTCGGCGTAGAAGACACCGAGGCCGAAGGCGACGGCGAGCCCGGCGATGATCCAGAACCGGACGATGACGGTGTTCTCGTTCCAGCCGGCGAGCTCGAAGTGGTGGTGCACCGGCGCCATGTTGAACAGCCGGCGTTTGAAGCCGCGGAAGAATGCGACCTGCAGGATCACCGACAACGTCTCCACCACGAACAGGCCGCCGAGCACGATCAGCAACAACTCGGTCCGGGTCGTCATCGCGATGCCGGCGAGCGCGCCACCGAGCGCAAGGGAGCCCGTGTCACCCATGAAGATGCGAGCCGGCGACGCGTTCCACCAGAGGAAGCCGAAGCACGCACCCATCGCGGCCGCCGAGATGATCGCGATGTCGAGCGGGTCGCGGACGGCATAGCAGCCGTCGATGAGGCGGTGGGAGCAGTCGTGGGTGAACTGCCAGAAGGAGATGAACACGTAGGAGGCGAAGACCATGGCCGACGCGCCTGCGGCCAGTCCGTCGAGGCCGTCGGTGAGGTTGACGGCGTTGGAGAACCCGGCGATGAACAGGTACGCCAGGATCACGAAGGCGACCGGGCCGAGCGCGAAGGGCGCGATGTCGCGGACGTAGCTGACGAACGTCGAGGCCGCCGTGACGCCGTCGGCGTTGGGGAAGTTGATGGCCAGCACCGCGAAGACGACGCCGACCACGAGCTGACCGACCAGCTTGGCCGTCTTGTTGAGCCCGAGGCTGCGGCGGTGCCGGATCTTCAGGTAGTCGTCGAGGAAGCCGACGGTGCCCATGCCGACCATCAGGAACAGCAGCATGAGGCCGGTCGCCGTGAATCCCCAGCCGCCCCGGTTGGTGAGGAACAGGTGCGGGGCCGCGTACCCCAGGACCGTGGCGCCGACCATCACGGTTCCGCCCATGGTCGGGGTGCCCTGCTTGGCCAGGTGGCTCTCG
>JAICXQ010000054.1 GCA_025980325.1 Frankiales bacterium | reverse complement strand
GGCGACGTCGAGCAGGTCGATCGGCTCGGCCGCGGGCCGCGGCGGTCGCGGCGGCGGCGCGGCGGCGAGCGGCGGCGCGGGCGCCGGACCGGCCGTCTTCGCCGGCGCGGTCTTCTTGGCCGGGGCGGCCTTCTTGGCGGCCGTCTTCTTCGCCGGCGGCGCGGTCTTTTCCGGCGGCGGCGCGGCCTTATTGGCCGCGGTGTTCTTCTCCGGCGGCGCAGCCATATTGGCCGGCGCCGGCGACGGCGCGGTCTCCGGCTCCGACTCCGCCGACGGCTCCGGCGACGCCGCGCCGCTGCCGCCGCTCAATTCGTCGGCGAGACAGGCGGCGAACTGCCCGACGAGCTTCGCCCCGACCTCGGCCATCACCCCGCGCCCGAACTGCGCCGGCCGGCCGGTCACGTTGAGGTCGGTCTCGACCCGCACCTTCGTCGAGGCGCCCTCGTCGACCAGCGTCGCGGTGACGGTCGCAGCCGCCGTACCCGCACCGCGGGTCTCTTTGCCGATGCCCGCGATGACGACGCGGCGGGCCGCCTCGTCGATCTCGTCGAACGTCGCCTTGCCGTCGTAGGTGACCGTGATCGGGCCGACCTTGACCTTGACCGAACCGGTGAAGTCGCGGCCCTCGACCGACGACAGCGTCGCGCCCGGCATGCACGGCGCGATCCGTTCGACGTCGAGCAGCACCCGCCAGGCCTCCTCGATCGGCACCGGTACGGCGAACTCGTGCTCGAGGTTCATCTCAGTCCTTCCTCGACCCGGGCGAGGTCGTCGGCGGTATCGATGTCGGCGTCACCGCCGAGATCGTCGCAGGCCACGGCCAGCACCTGTTCGGGGTGGGCCCGCATCCAGGCTCTGGCACCGACCTCGCCGACCGCGGATTCGCCGACTTCGGCCCAGATCGAGGCGGCCAGCAACGCCGGGTTACGCGGCTCGCCGCCATACGACGCGACGACCGCGACGCGCTCGCCCCGCCGGTCGAGCAGCCGCCGTACATGGGCCGCTCCGACGCCCGGCTGATCGACCAGGAGTACGACGACGTCGGTCGCGCCGAGATCGGACACGCCGGCCAGACCGCACCGCAAGGACGATCCCATGCCCTCGTGCCAGCCGTCGTTGACGACGACGACGGCGTGGTCGAGCGCCGCCGCCGCGGAGACTTCGGCAGCGTCGGCACCGAGTACGACGACGACCGGATCGCAGCCGCCCTCGGCCAGCACCCGAACCGCGCGGTCGACGAGCAATTCGCCGCCGACCTCCACCAATGCCTTGGGCCGGCCGAGCCGGCTGCCCGCGCCGGCCGCGAGCACCAGCCCGGCCGCGGTCACGGTGTCCGCACGTCGTGTCGGTGGATGTCGCCGGCGGTGTCGCCGAGCGGGTGACCGCTGCCGCCCCACCGCAGGCCGATGATCTCGGCCGCGATCGACACCGCGGTCTCTTCCGGCGTGCGCGCGCCGAGGTCGAGCCCGATCGGCGAGCGCAGTCTCGCCAGCGCGGCCTCGTCGACGCCGGCCTCGCGCAGCCGCGCGATCCGGTCGTCGTGGGTCCGTCGCGATCCCATCGCGCCGATGTACGCCGCCGGCGTGCGCAACGCGACCTCGAGCAGCGGTACGTCGAACTTCGGATCGTGGGTCAACACCGTGATGACGGTGCGCGCATCGACGTGCGTTCCGGCGAGGTAGCGGTGCGGCCACTCGCAGACGACGTCGTCGGCGTCGGGGAACCTACGCGCGGTCGCGAACACCGGCCGCGCGTCGCACACCGTCACCCGGTAGCCGAGGTACTTGCCGATCCGCGCGACCGCCGCGGCGAAGTCGATCGCGCCGAACACCAGCAACCGCGGCGGCGGCGCGAACGACTCGACGAACACCGCGACCTCGTCCTGCCGCCGCTGCCCGTTGGGGCCGTAGTGGCGGACGCCGGTCTGTCCCTGCGCCAGCAGACCGCGCGCGTCGTCGGTGACCGCGGCGTCGAGACCCGTCGCGCCGAGCGAGCCCTCGACCCGATCCGCCCACACCGCCATCGCCGCCGCGAGCGACCCTTCGCCGTCGACGATCGTCGCGAGCGCGACCGGTTCGTCGCGTTCGACCGAGTCCGCGACGGCGCGCCAAACGTCCGAGACCGGGCGGACGAAGATGTCGAGCACGCCGCCACACGTCAGGCCGACCGCGAACGCCTCGTCGTCGCTGATCCCGTACGTCTGCAGCACCGGCGTACCGGTCGCGAGCACGTCGGTGGCCAACTCGAAGACGGCCCCCTCGACGCAGCCGCCGGACACCGAACCGACGACCTCGCCGCTCGCGCTGACCGCCATCGACGCGCCCGGATCCCGCGGTGCGCTCCCCCGTACGGCGACGACGGTCGCGAGCGCGAACCGTTCGCCCGAGTCCCACCACCGGCGCAACTCGGGCAGCAGGTCACGCACGTTCGCCGACCACGGTGCGCGCCAGCTTGACGAGTGCCTCGATGCTGTTTCCGGCCACGAGATCGTCAACGTAGGGAAGCGCCGCGGCCATCCCCGCGGCGAGCGGCGCGAAGCCGGGACGGCCGGCCCGCGGGTTGGCCCAGACGATCCGATGGGCCAGTCGGCGCAGCAGCCGCACCTGCTCGCCGAGCAGCGCGGCGTCGCCGCGTTCCCAGCCGTCGGACAGCACGACGACGATCGCGCCGCGGGCCATGCCGCGACGGCCCCAGCCGTCGACGAACGCCTTCGTCAACTCGCCCAGCCGGGTGCCGCCCGACCAATCGGGCACCGCCGCGGCGACCGCCGCCGTGGCGAGCATCGGATCGCGATGGCTCAGCTCGCGCGTGACCCGGGTGAGCCGGGTGCCGAGGGTGAACACCTCGGTCCGCGGCCCGCGTGCCCGCCGGGTCACATGCGCGAACCGCAGGAACGCATCGGCGTACGGCGCCATCGAGCCGCTGACATCGATGAGCAGCACGACGCGTCGCGGCCGGCGCCGGCGTCGTAACGACACCGGCGCGACCGGCTCGCCGCCGGCCCGCAGCGTGCGCCGTAACGTCCGGTGCCGGTCGACCGGACCGTGCGCCGCCGGCCCGGTCCGGCGGCTGCGCCGGGTCTCGCCGGCGACGGACAGCGGCGTTAGCAACGCGAGTGCGTCCCGGCGATCCCGCTCGTCGAGATCCGCGAGGTCGCGGCGGCGCAGCACTTCACGCCGGCTGGCCGCGGAGGGCTTGGGTGCGTCGCGGGCGTCGGGCGCGTCGGCGCGGTCAGAGAGCCCGAGCGGCGGTACGACGCGCAACACCGGCTCGGCCGCGGGCGACAGCGGCATCATGTTCGCGGCGCCGTCGAAGACCGCCGCGAACACGCGGTCGTAGCGCGCGATGTCGTCCGGGCTCGCGCACATCGTGATCCGGCCGGCCCAGTAGACGTCGTAGCGCGACGCGGGATCGAGCACCGTCAGTGCCTCGACCGCGGCGGCCAGCCGGTCGGACGTCGCGTCGACGCCCGCGCTGCGCAACGTCCGGGCAAGGCCGACGACGGCAGCGGGTACGTCGAGGTCAACCGGCATCGACCGCCGCCTCGAGCAGCGAGATCAGGCCGCCGTCGCGCACGACCGCCTCGTGATCCTCGCGGTATTTCAGCACCGCGCCGAGCGTCCGCGTCACCGCATCCGGATCGAGTGAGCCGACACCGAGGGTCAGTAGCGCCTGCGTCCAGTCGAGGGTTTCCGCGACACCCGGTGGCTTCTGCAGATCCAGACCGCGCAGGTACGACGTCGCCCGCGCGACCTGCGCGGCCAGTCGTTCGGTCGCGGCCGGATGGCGATGCCGGACGATCGCGAGTTCGCGGGCGAAATCGGGATGCTCGACCCAGTGGTAGAGGCACCGGCGCTTCAAGGCGTCGTGCACGTCGCGGGTGCGGTTGCTGGTCACGACGACGGCCGGCGGCACGGCCGCGCGCACCGCGCCGATCTCCGGGATCGTGACCGCGAAGTCGGACAGCAGCTCGAGCAACAACGCCTCGAACTCGTCGTCCGCACGGTCGACTTCGTCGACGAGCAGCACCGACGGCGACGTTTCGATCGCTTGTAACAGCGGCCGGGCGAGCAGGAACCTTCGGCTGTACAGCTCGCCCTCCAGCGCATCGGCGTCACCGGCGCGACCGGCCGCCTCCGCCGTCCGCAGATGCAACAGCTGGCGCGGGAAGTCCCAGTCGTACACGGCTTGGGCGACGTCGATGCCCTCGTAGCACTGCAACCGGATCAACGGCGCGTCGAGCACGGTGGCGAGCGCCTGCGCCAGCGACGTCTTGCCGACGCCGGCGTCGCCTTCGACGAACAGCGGCCGGCCCATGCGCAGCGAGAGGTACGCCGCGGTCGCGAGGCCGTCGTCGGGCAGGTAACCGCTCGAGGCCAGCGCGGCACCGAGCTCCGCCGAAGAGGCGAACGTCACGAGGTCAAGTGTGCGTCACGCCCCGAGCTTCGTCGCACGCAACGCATCCGCGCCGGCACCGGTGATCGCCACCCGCGCGTGTTCCTTGCGGTTGTACGCGAGCAGCAACAGCTCGCTCGGCCGGCCGCTCACGGTGACCGGCGGGCCGCCTTTGCCGACCGTGATCGGCGACCCGGCGGTCGTCGGCGTCAGGGTGACCGCGGCCGGCACCCGGCGGAACGACAGCCGCGCCTGCCTCGACAGCCGGCGCCAGATCGCCGCCTCGAACGGCACCGATTGCTCGCGCAACGACATGCCGTTGGCCCGCCGTACGTCTTCGGTGTGCACGAACATCTCGACCGTGTTGAGCGCGTCGTCGATCCGTTCGATCCGCAACGGCAACGGCGGCGTGCGGATCGCCTCGACCAGCGTGGCGAAGCCGTGCACCCGCAACGCGCTGCGCATGACCCGCTCGGTGTACGCCGACCACGGGCCGAGCGGCAGCACGCCCGGCGTCGCGTCGAGCCGGTGCTCGCGGACGTAGACGTGCGCAGCGAGGTCGGCCGCGGTCCAGCCGGCACACAGCGTCGGCGCATCGGGGCCGACGATGGTGAGCGCATCGGCGAGGGCGGCGCGTTCGGTCGCAGCGCGTCCGGGCATCGGCGGGTGCCTCTCGTTAGGTTGTGCAGGCGTGCCTCCAGTACACCGCGACCCCAAGGTTGCGGTCGGCGTCGCGGTCTTTCGGGACGACAAGCTGCTGCTCGTCCGCCGGGTGATGGAGCCCTTTCGCGGTCGCTGGTCGCTGCCCGGCGGGTACCTCGACCTCGGCGAACAACCGCGCGCCGCCGCCGCGCGTGAAGCGCTCGAGGAGGCCGGCGTCGAGGTGTCGGTCGGCGCCGTCATCGATGTGTTCGCCAACCCGCTTTCCGAAGGCGGCGCCGTGTTCGTGCTGTTCGACGCGACGTGGTCGAGCGGTTCGCCGACGCCCGGCGACGACGCCGATGCGGCCGCGTTCTTCGGCCGCGACGAGGTGCCGCCGCTCGCGTTCGCCAGCACCGAAGACGTCGTACGCCGTTGGCTGGCGTCATGAAGCGCGGTGTCGCCGCGGTGGCCGCGGTCGCGCTGCTGACGGTCGCGTGCTCGGCCAACTCGCCGAGGCCAACGCCGGTGACGGCCGCGGCGATCGGGGCGGCGTTCGCGGCGACGCACGAGGTCGACTTCGCGGACGAGCACTTCGCGATGCAGGTGTCCGCCGTCACATCCGACGGGCACGGCGGCACGTTCACGGCTGCGATCGGCCTGCGCGATCCGACCGGCGACGGGAAGGGCATGATCGTCGGGTTCTGGCACGACGCGACGTTCGTCGGGTTGGCGCAGAACTTCGAAGTCCTCGCGCTGAGCGACGTCCGCGCGGCCGGCACCGGCCGGTTCACGGCGTCGTACGTCAACTACCGCGACAGCGATCCGCTGTGCTGCCCGTCCGGCAAGCCGGCGCTGCTGCGCATCGACTACCACTGGAACGGCAAGGCGTTCGTCACCGGCAAGCCGTTGCCGGCCAACCTCTACCGGCCCAACCCCGAAATCGTCGTCCCGCCGCCGGCAGGTTGAGAAAGTAGACGAACCGGCCGATACCCGTAGGCAATGACGAATGCTCTCCGGATCCGCTGGCCGTTCGTGGTCGCGGCCGCGCTCTGCGCCGTACTCGCCGGGCTCTACTACGGCTGGCCGGCGGGCGGCAGCGTTGCCGTCGCCGAGGACATGCCGAGCGCCGCGCAGGCCAAGCCCGCGATCGACCTGGCCGCCGCGCTTCCGGTCGTGCCCGCAAGCACGCGCGACCGGTACGACACGGCGTGCGGGACGCCGACGCCGTACTGCATCACGTCCTCGACGCGGTCGGCTCGGCAGCTCGCCACCAGCGTGTTTGCACTACTGCGGGCGCGCGGAGCGAAGACTGTGCAGCGCCTGTCGTGCGACGGCGACGGGGGCGAAGCCGACGGGCCCGGCGACTGCAGTGCCACCGCGACCTATGGCGGCGTGAGGATCGGCGTCGATGCCGACAATGCGGCGAGCTTCAACGGCGTCCGTCGACCAGCAGTCGCCTTCGTCGTCATCGTGGCCGATCTCCCGCCGTCAACGAGCGGGCCGCTGCCCGCATGGTCAGCGATGCCGCTGCTCCCGGCGGAATCGGCAACGCCACGCTGCGAGGTGCGGGCCACGGACGGTTGCCACAAATACGACAGCTTCGTCACTGTCCGGCTGCCGCTCGCGCGGGTCATCCCGATGGTGCGTTCGAAGCTTGTCGCGTGGGGGCTCATGCTCGACGTCGCGCACTGCGTCGACACCGGGCCTCATCCGGGTTGCGTGTTCGGCGGGATGAAGTTCCTCAAGCCCGGCGGTCACGACATGGTGACGGTCGTCGTCCTCATCCGGGGCGACACGGCGGGCACCACGAAGGTTCACCTCGGCGTCGTTTCATGATCAAGCGTTCTTGATCTTGACCACGAGCCTGGCAGCGCCGCAGACCAGCGAGCCGTGACAGACTGCCCGCTCATGGCGGGCCTGAGGATCACCGAGGCGCTGGCGGGCAAACATCTGCTCGTCACCGGCGTCACCGGCTTCGTCGGCGAGGCCCTGCTCGAGCGCCTCCTCTACGACCTTCCGAACACGAGGATCACCGTCCTCGTACGGCCCCGCGGGGCCACGACCGGCGAGGACCGCACCCGCCAGCTGCTCACGAAACCCGCCTTCGCGCGGCTGCGCGAACGCGACGGCGGCGAGGCCGTCGACGCACTGGTCGGCACCCGCATCCACGTCCTCGACGGCGACCTCGACGGCATCCCGGCGCTGCCAACGGACATCGACGTCGTCGTGCACTGCGCCGGCGAGGTCTCGTTCGATCCGCCCATCCACGACGGCTTCGCCACCAACCTGCACGGCACCCTCAACGTGCTCGCCGCCGTCCGCGAGACGAACACGGCGCCGCATTACGTCCACGTCTCCACCGCGTACGTCGCCGGCCGCCGGCAGGGTCACGTCACCGAGGGCCGGCTCGACCACGCCGTCGACTGGCGCGCCGAAAGCGCCGCCGCGATGAGAGTTCGCGACGCGGTCAACGACGCGAGTCGCGACGCGGGCAAGCTGGCCGAGTTCCTGCGGGAGGCCGAACGCAGGCACGGCGCGCAAGGGCCGTCGACCGTGGCGAGCGAAGCCGAACGGCTGCGGGTCGAATGGGTCGGCAAGCAACTCGTCGACGCCGGTCGCGAACGCGCGCGCACCCTCGGCTGGACCGACTGCTACACGTTCACCAAAGCGATGGCCGAACGCGCGGTCGAGGAGACGGCATCGGATCTCCCGGTCACGATCTGCCGGCCGAGCATCATCGAGAGCGCACTCGCCCAGCCCAGCCCCGGCTGGATCGAGGGCTTCAAGATGGCCGAGCCGCTGATCCTCGCCTACGGCCGCGGCGACCTTCCCGACTTCCCCGGCGTGCCCGACGCGAGCATCGACATCATCCCGGTCGACTACGTCGTCAACGCGATCCTCGCCGCGTGCGCGACGACGCCGCCGCCGGGCGAGCCGTCGTACTTCACGATCTGTTCCGGCGCACGCAACCCGCTGACGTTCCGGCACCTCTACGACCTGGTGCGCGAGTACTACAGCCACCACCCGCTCGAACAGCGCGACCGCGGCGCCGTGCGCGCACCGGTCTGGGAATGGCCCGGGGCGCAACGGGTCGAGCAGTTGCTGAAGCTCGGCGAGCGCGCGCACAAGACCGCCGATCGCGTCGTCACCTCGCTCCCGCGTTCGTCGCGCACGCGGGACTGGGCGCGTTCGCTCGACCGGCAGGGACGGCGGCTGGAGTTCCTGCGCCGCTACTTCGACCTGTACCGGCCCTACGTCGACGCCGAGTTGCACTTCAGCGACAGCGCGACGCTCGCGTTGCACCACAGCCTCGATCCGGAAGACGTCGAAC
This sequence comes from Frankiales bacterium, assembly GCA_025980325.1. Classification (GTDB taxonomy): domain Bacteria; phylum Actinomycetota; class Actinomycetes; order JAFAQI01; family JAFAQI01; genus BP-197. Next base: position 8,756 of record JAICXQ010000054.1, on the reverse strand, counting down.
GGTTCGGCTTCGACGCGGCGACGATCGACTGGGATTACTACATCGCCGACGTGCACGTCCCCGCGGTCACGACACCACTGCGCGCGTTCACCGGCGGCCGCTCGGTGAAACGGCCGCCGACCGTGCACGAGCTGCCGCGTGGCGACGGCCCCGACGGCAGCCTCGTCGCCGTGTTCGACATGGACGGAACGCTGCTGCCGAGCAACGTCATCGAGTCCTACCTGTGGCTGCGGCTGCCCGAGCTGTCGAGCGCGCGGCGAGTGCGCGAGGTCGCCGATGTCGCTCGCGCATTGCCGCGCTGGCTGCTCACCGAACGACGCGACCGCGGCGCGTTCCTTCGCTCGGTCTACCGCCGGTACGCCGGCGCCGAGTACGACGAGCTGCTGCGCATCGTCGACGACGACGTCACCGACACCGTGCTCGGCCGGCTGTCCGCGGCGGCGGTGCGCAAGGTGCGCGAGCATCGGGCCGCGGGACATCGGACGATCCTCATCACCGGCGCGATCGCACCACTCGTCCGGCCGGTCGCGCCACTGTTCGACGAGATCGTCGCCGCCGACCTCGCCGTCGGCGCGGACGGCCGCTGCACCGGCTTCCTCGTCCGCCCGCCGCTCGTCGGTGAAGGCCGCGGTGCGTGGCTTCGCCATCAAGCCGCGCGCAACGGCTGGGATCTCGCCGGCTCGTACGCCTATGCCGACTCAGCAAGCGACCTGCCGCTGCTGCGCGCCGTCGGCCACCCGGTCGCGGTCGACCCCGACATCACGCTGTCCCGGATCGCGCGCCGGGCGAAGTGGCCGATCGAGAGCTGGCATGCCCGGCCACCGGTCGGCCCGCTGCTTCCGGCCGGCCGGGACCGGCGCGCGCTGGAAGGCAGCAGCCGATGATCCCCGTGCCGGAGGCACCTCGATGATCTCAGCGCTCGAGGTCTACCGGTCGCTGCCCCGCTACGTCGCCGCGCGCGCGGTCGGCGGCCGGCTGCCCGGCCTGCTCGCCGGTCCGATCACCCCGTTGCGGCTGGTGCACCGCGACCCGCCGCGAGTGACCGGCGACGGATGGGTGCGGGTCCGGCCGCGGATCGCGGGCATCTGCGGCAGCGACCTCGCCACGTTGGCCGGCCACACCTCGCTGTACTTCACCCCGCTGGTGTCGATGCCGTTCGTGCCCGGCCACGAGGTCGTCGGCGAGACGCTCGACGACGCCGACGGGCTACCCGCCGGGTCGCGGGTCGTGCTCGATCCGGTGCTCGCCTGCGCAGCCCGCGGTCTCGAGCTCTGCGCGTCGTGCGCGGCCGGCAACCGCAACCGCTGCGACCGGGTGACGGTGGGCCACGTCTCCCCCGGATTGCAGACCGGTTTCTGCACCGACACCGGCGGCGGCTGGAGCGGCCAGCTCGTCGCGCACGTCTCGCAGTTGCACGCCGTACCGGACGACCTGCCGGACGAGCGCGCCGTTCTGGTCGAGCCGCTCGCGTGTGCCGTACACGCGGCCCGGCGGGCCGCCGTCGACGACGGCGACACCGTGCTCGTCGTCGGTGCCGGCGCGGTCGGGCTGTTCATCACGTTGGCGCTGCGCGAGCTCACCCCGGCGAGCCGGATCACCGTGGTCGCGAAGCACCGGCGGCAGGCCGAGTTGGCGCAGCAGTTCGGCGCGAGCGACGTCGTCGGGCCGGGCGAGGTCGTCGGCGGCGTACGCCGGGCCACCCGCGCGCTGCGGCTCGAACCCGAGCGCGGATCGGCGTACCTGCTCGGCGGCGTCGACGTCGCGATCGACGCGGTCGGCTCGCCGGCCGCGATCGACACGGCACTGCGAACGACGCGGGCCGGTGGCCGGGTGCTGCTCGCCGGCGTTCCCGCGGCCGGGGTTGACCTGACGCCGGCGTGGTTCCGCGAGCTGTCGGTGCAGGGCGCGTACGCGAGTGCCGGCGACGCGTTCGAGACCGCGATGTCGCTCGCCGCGCAAGCGCCGGTCGGCGGCTTGCTCGGCGGCAGTTACCCGTTGTCGCGCTGGCGCGAGGCGCTCGACCATGCGCACGACGCCGGCCGCCTCGGTACCGTCAAGGTGGCGTTCGACATGAGGAGTGCTGCGTAAATGCCCCGTCCCGGCTTCGTGCTGGAAGTCGACGAGCGCACGCCGCCGTTGCTCGTGCACAGCGGCGAGTCGTTCCGGCTGCAGGACTTCCCGCTCGGCTCCCGGGTCATCTACCCGCCCGAGTCGCTGCCCGGCGTACCGGACGTCGACGAGGCGATCGAGCAGGCGCTGCTGCACCCGCTCGACAGCGAGCCGTTGCCGTCGTTGCTGCACGCGGGGATGCGGTTGACGATCGCGTTCGACGACCTGTCGCTGCCGCTGCCGCCGATGCGCAAGCCGGACATCCGGCAGCGCGTCATCGAGCACGTGCTGGAGCATGCGGCGCGCGCGGGTGTCGACGACGTGCAGATCATCGCGGCGAACGCGCTGCACCGGCGGATGACGCCGGACGAGTTGAAGGCGATCGTCGGCGAACGGGTGTTCCGGTCGTTCTTCCCGGACAACCTCGTCAACTTCGACGCCGAGGACCGCGCGAACCTCACGCATCTCGGTATGACCGACGAGAACGAAGACGTCGAGATCTCCAAGCGGGCGGCCGAATCCGACCTGCTCGTCTACGTCAACGTCAACCTCGTCGCGATGGACGGCGGGTGGAAGTCGACCGCGATCGGGCTGGCGTCGTACAACTCGTTGCGCCACCACCACAACAGCCACACGATGGTGCACTCGCGGTCGTTCATGGACCGGCACTCCTCGCAACTGCACTCGTCCGCGTGGCGGATGGGTCGCGTGCTCAACGAGCACGTCAAGGTGTTCCAGATCGAGACGACGCTGAACAACGACGCGTTCCCGTCGCAGTACGGCTTCCTCACCAAGCGCGAGTGGGAATGGTCGATGCGCGACCAGGCGACGTTCCTCGGCGCGAAGCGCGGCATCGACATGATGCCGGCGAAGGCGCGGCGCAAGCTGTTCCAGTCGATGGAGGCGCCGTACCTCGTCACCGGGATCAGCGCCGGCGCCGTCGAGCCGGTGCATGACGCGACGTTGGAACGCGTGCACCGCCAGCAGCTCGTCGACGTCGACGGCCAGAGCGACGTGTTGGTGCTGGGCCTGCCGTACCTGTGCCCGTACAACGTCAATAGCGTGATGAACCCGATCCTCGCCGCGTGCCTCGGGCTCGGCTACTTCTTCAACATGTACGTCGGCCAGCCGTTGGTGCGCAAGGGCGGCGCGATCATCCTCAACCACCCGGTGCCGTGGGAGTTCTCGACGCTGCACCACCCGTCGTACGTCGACTTCTTCGACGAGGTGCTGTCGGTGTCGACGGATCCGAAGGTCATCGAGCAGAAGTTCGAGCAGCAGTACGCAACCGATCCGTGGTACATCCACCTGTACCGGACGTCGTACGCGTACCACGGCGTGCATCCGTTCTACATGTGGTACTGGTGCGCGCACGCGCTCGACCACGTCGGCGACGTCATCTGGGTCGGCGGCGACCGGCGTGCGGTCGCGCGGATGGGGATGCGCTCGGCGTCGACGTTCGCCGACGCGCTGGAGATGGCGAGCGACACCGTCGGCCGGTCGCCGTCGATCACGTACCTGCACTCGCCGCCGCACGTGCTCGCGCGGGTGAACGGATCGCACCCGTGAGCTCGTCGCTTGTCCGCGACGTCAAGCAGGTCGCGCGCGGGTGGCGCTGGACGCATCGGCAGCTGCCGCCGCGATCCGCCGAACCGCATCACGTGTTCCCGGAAGCGCGCGAGTTCCCGACCGATTGGGCCCGGTCGCCGGTCGCGGTCAGGGCGCGCGAAGCGATCCTGCGCGGCGGCCTGACCCCACTCGTCCGGCACGAGACGACGCTGCAGGTCGAGGGTCTCGACGTGCTCGACGACATCGACGGCCCGGTCATCTTCGTCGCGAACCATTCGTCGCACCTCGACACCGCGCTGTTGCTGACGACGTTGCCGCCGCAGTGGTTGCGCCGGGTCGCGGTCGGTGCGGCGGCGGACTACTTCTTCGACGCGTGGTGGCGCGCGGTCGGCTCGGCGCTGGTCTTCGCGACGTTCCCGATCGAGCGCGGCGGCGTCGGTCTGTCGGAGACGCCGACGAGGCTGCTCGCGCAGGGTTGGTCGCTGGTGATGTTCCCCGAAGGCACCCGCTCGCCCGACGGCTGGACCCGGCGGTTTCGGCTCGGTGCGGCGTACCTCGCCGCGCGCAACAACGTGCCGGTCGTGCCGGTCGCGTTGAGCGGATCGTTCGCCGCGATGCCGCGCGGCCGTGGCTGGCCGAAGCCCGGCCGGCCGCCCGTGCATGTGCGTTACGGGCGGCCGGTGCACGGCCTTCCGGGCGAGGAGCCGCGCGCCTTCGGCGCGCGGATCGCGGGCGCGCTCGGGCAGTTGCTCGACGAGGACCGCACCGACTGGTACGCCGCGCGCCGGCGCGCCGCGCTGGAGGCGACGCCGTCGCCGGCTGGGCCCGAGGTCGCGCGCTGGCGCCGGGTCTGGGAGTCGAGCGCGGGTCCGGCGCCGGTACGCCGGCGGCCGCGCGCGTGGCGATGAACCCGGTCGATCACCGAGCGCTCGGAGCGCAGTACTTCAACGCGACATGGGACCTGATCGACCTCGCCGACCGAACGCCGGCGCAGGACCGCGACATGCTGACGCTGGCGTTCGCGTCCCGGCAGCACTGGATCGAGGCCGGCGGCAGCGACGAGAACCTGGCGACGTCGGACTGGCAGGTCGCGCACGCGGCCGCTCTCGCCGGCTGGACCGACGTCGCGCTGGCGTTCGCCCGTGCCGCGGTCGAACGCGCGGACGCGAGCGACGTGCCGACATGGATGAAGGCGTCGGCCCACGAAGGCTTGGCCCGAGCGCATGCCGCCGCCGGCGACAAGGCGTCGTACGAAATCGAAGTTGCCCGCTGCCGCGAACTGCTCGCGCAGGTCGACGACGAAGACGATCGCGCCCTCGTCCAGAGCCAACTCGATTCAATTGCGAGATAGCGGACGTCTACGGGTGCTATCTCGCAATTGACGTCAGGACGTGCCGCGGCCGCTCAGCAGGTCGCGAACCCGGTCGACGAGTGCCGTGCCCGGCGCGAGCAATGCGTTGAACGGCGGGTGATCCGGCGCCATCGGGTGCGGATGCGTCGGCACGATCTTCTTCAGCGCCTGGACGGTCTTGCCGAGCTTGTCCAGCTCCTCCGGCGACACGGTCTGGCGGAACTGCGGGAAGACGACGTTCTCCTCTTCCGCGACGTGTTCTTTGATCGCGGTCATGAGCTGCCCCATGAGCACGCCGAACTCGGGGTTGTTCGGATCCATGCCCTCAAGTGACTTCATCAGCCGCTCGGCCTGCGAGTGCTCGTCGATCTCGTGCTCGACGATCGCGTCGCCGTTGTCGATGTGCGAGCGGATCATCGGGTAGACGGCCTGCTCCTCCGCTTCGGAGTGCCGGACGAGCTCGATGATGATGTTGTCGACGATCGCTCGCTTGTCCTCCGGCGTCGCCGCCTGCTCGTACTCGGTGAACATCTGCTCGACTTCGCGGTGGTCGTGCTCGAGGAGTTCGATGACGTCAGCCATGTCCGGCTCGTGCCCGCCCTACCCATGAGCAAACCGCAGTCGTAGGTTCGAGGGCATGAGTGCCGAACGCGAGCGGGCAATCGTCGACCAGGTCCCCGCGGGTGTCCTCGTCGGCGGCGAATGGCGGCCGCCGACCGGTGACAAGACGTTCCCGGTCGAGGACCCGGCGACCGGAGCGGTGCTCTGCGAGGTCGCCGACGCGACGGCGCAAGACGCGATCGCTGCCCTCGACACCGCGCACGAGCAGCAAGCGCCATGGGCCGCGACGCCGCCGCGCGAACGCGGCGAGATCCTCCGCCGCGCCTTCGAGACCATGACCGAACGCGCCGACGATCTCGCGCTGCTCATGACGTTGGAGATGGGCAAGCCGCTCGCCGAGTCCAAGGCCGAGGTGACGTACGCGGCCGAGTTCTTCCGTTGGTTCGCGGAGGAGGCGGTACGGATCGCCGGTCGCTGGTCGACGAACCCGTCCGGCGACGGGCGGCTGCTGACGATGCGCCAACCGGTCGGGCCGTGCCTGCTGATCACGCCGTGGAACTTCCCGCTCGCGATGGGCACCCGCAAGATCGGACCGGCGATCGCCGCCGGCTGCACGATGATCGTCAAACCGGCGCAGTTGACGCCGCTGTCGATGCTCGTGCTCGCCGACATCCTGCGCGCGGCCGGCCTCCCGGACGGCGTACTCAACGTCGTACCGACGTCGAAGGCGGGCGCGGTCACCGAGCCGTTGTTCGCCGATCCACGGCTGCGCAAGGTGTCGTTCACCGGTTCGACGCCGGTCGGCCGGAAGCTGATGGAACAGGCGTCGCAGAACCTGCTGCGGGTGTCGATGGAACTCGGCGGCAACGCGCCGTTCCTCGTCTTCGCCGACGCCGATCTCGACGTCGCCGTCGACCAGGCGATCGTCGCGAAGATGCGCAACATGGGTGAGTCGTGCGTCGCGGCCAACCGGTTCCACGTGCACGAAAGCGTCGCGGACGAGTTCGCCGAGCGGCTGGCCGAGAAGATGTCGGCGATGAAGGTCGGCCGCGGCACCGACCCCGGCGTGCAGGTCGGCCCGCTCATCGACGGCGGTCAGCGCGACGCGGTGCGCACCCTCGTCGACGACGCGGTGAGCAAGGGCGCCAAAGTCCTGACCGGCGGCGAGGACGTCGGCGATCGCGGCTACTTCTACGCGCCGACCGTCCTTGCCGCGGTGCCCGCCGACGCCGACCTGTTGCGGACCGAGATCTTCGGTCCGGTGGCGCCGGTCGCGACCTTCACCGACGACGACGAGGCGGTGCACGCGGCGAACGACTCCGAGTACGGCCTCGTCGCGTACGTCTTCACCCGCGACCTCGGCCGCGCGCTGTCCGTCGCGGAGGCGCTCGAGGTCGGCATGCTCGGCCTCAACCGCGGCATGGTCAGCAACCCGGCCGCACCGTTCGGCGGGGTGAAGGCGTCCGGCTTCGGCCGCGAGGGCGGCGCGGAAGGCATCGACGAGTACCTCGCGGTGAAGTACGTCGCCGTCGATCTCTAGCGGGCCATGCCGGGGTGGCCCGAGCGGGCCATTCGCCAAGATGGCCCGCGGCTGCGCGTAACACCGGGTCGCCGGCTCCGTTATCCAGATGAGGCGGTCAGCAATTCGGCGAACTGGCGGGCGTTGGTCTGCGCATAGTCGCGGTAGCAGTTGTTGAACAGCACATGTGTCTCGGTCGTCGCCTCCGCCAGCTCGCGCACCGACGCGGCCCAGGGCGTCAGCTCTGACTCCGAGTAGTGGTAGCCGAACCGCTCGTAGATGTCGCGGCTGGTCCACTTGTCGCTGTGACCGTGGAAGCGCACCACGGCGAGATCCCGGGTCGTCGCCGCGACCACCGGCGGCACGGACGAGGCATGGCCCTGCGGCATGTCGACCACGACGTATGGCAATCCGTAGGACCGGAGGAAGTCCAGCGTCTCCCCCGTCGTCTCCTCGTCCTTGAACCACGTCGCGGACCGGAATTCGACGCAGATCCGGTACGGCGCCGCCCGCTCCTTGCACTCCAGCAGATAGTCCTTGCTTGCCCGGCGGATGGTGAACCATTGCGGAAACTGGAACAGCACCGCCCCGAGCCGGCCGGCATCGGCCAGCGGCGCGAGCGCCGAGAGGAAGCGTTCCCACACCTCGTCGACGACCTTGGCGTCGAGGTCTTTGGCATAGACGTTCGCCTTGTCGGTCTGCGGCCGCAGGTCCTTGTAGAGCGCGGAAACCTTCGTCGGGTGGTGGGTCAGCAGCGAGAACGCCTTGATATTGAACCGAAACCCCGGCGGCGTGCGCGCGGCCCACAGCTCGCTGTTCCGCTCGTTCGGCGGGGTGTAGTACGTCGAATCGACCTCGACCAGCGGGAACTGCTCGGCGTAGAAGCGCAGCCGGTCGGCCGGCGCGGCGGCCTCCGGCGGATACCAGCCCGATTCGAGCAGCGTCTTGTCGGTCCAGGACGCCGTACCGACGAAGATCGTGCCCACGCCGCCATCAAATCAGCCAATCTGAATTCCACCCGGACGTCCGTTCTCGCCGACACTTAGCCGCGCTAGTCTTGGGAAGCTGTCAAGCAGCGCGCCGCTCCAGTCGATTCGGCGGCGCTGCCCCACACTGCAATGTGCGTCACACGACGGCTGGTACGGGAAGGGCAAGATTTGAGCAGGCCAACTCAGTCGGCTGCACGCTCCAGCAAGTCTGAATCTGGGTCGAAAGACACGCGGGCCGCGGGTAAGACCGCGCCCGGAGCCGACGAAGATTCGAAGCCGGCGCGAACCCGCGCCGCTGTCGCCGTTGTCTCTGATGTGAACGCGACGACCCAGCCCGACGAGACGACCACCGCCGGCCGCAAGCGGGCGAAGGCCGCGGCCGAGCCGCCGGCCGGCGCGCCCGCGGGCGGGCCCGGCGGCGCCGGTGGCCCGAGTGAGGACGGTCCGGTCCCGACGATCGACGGCGAGGTCGAGCCGGACGCGGCCGAGCTGGTCGAGGAGGAGGACGACGAGGAGATCGTCGTCGCCGACGACGACACCGCCGGCCCGTCGACCGACCTCGTCCGCGCCGACCTCCCGGAGATCGGCCGGGTCGCGCTGCACAACGCCGAGCAGGAGGTCGAGCTCGCCAAGCGGATCGAGGCCGGCCTGTTCGCCG
>JAICXQ010000079.1 GCA_025980325.1 Frankiales bacterium | reverse complement strand
TCCTCGCCGCCGCCGCGGCCGCCGCGGGGGGGGTGCCCGGCCGGCGGGCGGGGCGCGGTTGGGGCCGGCGGGCGCGCGCGCCGGTGGGGCGCCGCGGCGGCGCCGACGCCGCCACGATCGGCGACGCGGTGTCTGTGGTGTCGGCTGACGACGAGGAGACCGCCGCCCGGGCATTGGTGAGCCGTCGGCTGCGCACGATGAACGGGGTCCCGCGCGAGACCGCGCGCCGCCGGCTGGTCGGCATGCTCGCGCGCAGAGGGTTCAGCCAGGGCTTGGCGGTCCGAGTCGTCGACGCGACCCTGCCGGACCGCCATCCGGACAGCAGTTCGCACCGCGTCTAGACCGCGACCCGCGCCGTACCGAGCAGGTCTCGGCGGAAAGTGCTCGGCGCGAGCCGAGTGGGCACCGCCAACGGGGCCGGGCGGGGCGCCGCCGGCTCCTCCGCAAGATCGCCGTGCCCCGCGTTTCGCCGATCCCTGTAAGTGGTGCTCGTCACGCCGGGTCACGCCAGCGCGCCGGGCGAGCCCCCCGTCAACGCCGGTTGCGCCTGGCGCCGGCACCGGTTGCTGATCTTCGTCGCCGCGCGTTAGCCTTTTCGTTACGCAGGAGCCCCGTCCGCGTCGCCCCCGCGTCACCGGACCTTTCATAGCGGTATCCCACTGAGCCGAAAGAGCACTTCCGAAAACAAGCCGAAGCTCATCCCGGCTTCGGATAACAAGCGATCGAGCATCATCGTTGCGGCGTAACGCTCGCGGCGACATCGACGGCCTCCTTGCCGCGTCAGCAGCAACGCTCGTGGTTCGAGCGTGGCTGCGCGCACCAACAGGAGGTGCGGCATGGCTGCTGTAGTCGCGGCCTTGATCGTCGTAGGGCTCCTCGTCGTCGTCCTTGCCGTCGTGTTGCTCCGGGCCCTCGGCCGGCTCAGCGCCGCGTCGCCGGCAACCAACCCCGCGGCCGGCGCGGCAACGGCGGGCACCACAACGGCGGGCACCACAACGGCGGGCACTACAACGCCGGGCATCACGACGTCCGGCGCGACGACGTCCGGCACGACGACGTCCGGTACGACGACCCCGGGCGCGACGACGCCGGGCACGACCGCTTCGGCCGACACCGAGGGCCTCGCGGAATTGCGCCGGCAAGCCGAGCGGGCCGCCGCCGAGGTACGTCATCACGCCGAAGTGGCTGCCGCCGAGATCCGGCGCGAGGCCGAGAAGGAGGCCGGCGCGGCGGCAGTCGCGGCACGTACGGCGGCCGAGGCGGAGGTCGGCGGGCTCAAGGCCGAAGCCCGCGCCCTCAAAGAGGAGATGCAGGAACTCAAGGCCGATCTCGAACGGCGCGAGCAGCGGCTGGTCGAACGCGAGGAGCGGATCGACGCCGAGCAGCGCCGGGTGGAAGCGCGCGATCGCGACCTCGCCGAGCACGAGCAGGCCCTCGAGCGCCGGATCGCGGCGCTCGAAGAGGCCGAGGCCGAGCGCGCCCGCGAACTCGAACGCGTCGCCGGTCTGACCGCGCAGGACGCCAAGGCCGAACTGGTCAAGACGATCGAGACTCAAGCCAAACGCGAGGCAGCGCTCATCGTCCGCGACATCGAGCACGAGGCCAAGGAGGAGGGTGAGACCCGCGCCCGCAAGATCGTCACCCTCGCCATCCAGCGGGTCGCGTCCGAGCAGACCGCCGAATCCGTCGTCAGCGTCCTGCACCTGCCGAGCGACGACATGAAAGGCCGGATCATCGGCCGCGAAGGCCGCAACATCCGCGCGTTCGAATCGACGACCGGGGTCAACCTCATCATCGACGACACCCCGGAAGCCGTGCTGCTCAGCTGCTTCGATCCCGTCCGCCGAGAAGTCGGCCGGCTCACGCTGGAGAAGCTGGTCCTCGACGGCCGCATCCACCCGCACCGGATCGAGGAGATCTACGAACGCAGCAAGCAAGAGGTGGCGCAACTGTGCGTGCGCGCCGGCGAAGACGCGCTGGTCGAGGTCGGCCTGACCGACATGCACCCCGAGCTCATCACCTTGCTCGGCCAACTCAGATACCGCACGTCGTACGGGCAGAACGTGCTCAAGCACCTCATCGAGTCCGCCCACATCGCCGGGATGATGGCGAGCGAACTGCGGCTCGACCCGGTGCTGATGAAGCGCTGCACCGTCCTGCACGACGTCGGCAAGGCGCTCACTCATGAAGTCGAGGGCAGCCACGCCATCATCGGCGCCGAGATCGCCCGCAAGTACGGCGAACACGAAGACGTCGTGCACGCGATCGAGGCACACCACAACGAAGTCGAGGTCCGGACCGTCGAAGCGGTGCTCACCCAGGCCGCCGACGGGATCAGTGGCGGCCGCCCGGGCGCGCGGCGCGAGTCACTCGAGCACTACGTCAAGCGGCTCGAACGCATCGAGCAGATCGCGAGTGAAAAGCCCGGCGTGGAAAAGGTTTTCGCCATGCAGGCCGGCCGTGAGATCCGGGTGATGGTGAAGCCGGACGACGTCGACGACATCGGCGCGCAGGTCATCGCCCGCGACGTCGCGAAGCAGATCGAAGAGGAACTCACCTACCCCGGACAGATCCGGATCACCGTCGTGCGAGAGTCACGCGCGACCGAGTACGCGAAATAACCGCGAAACAACGGAGCCCGACGTGAGCAACAAGCCGACCGGCGAGGACACCGCCCGCCACTACACCTGCGCGCACGAACGCCTCGCCGAGTTCGCTCGCGGACTGTCCGCCGAGCAGGCCGACACGCAAGTGCCGGGCACGCCGGGTTGGTCGGTGCACGACGTGCTCGCGCACCTCGCCGCGATTCCGACCGACGGGCTCGCCGGCCGGATCACCGGCATCCCGACCGACGACCAGACCGCGACCCAGGTCGCCGAACGCAAGGACCGCGACATCGCCGAACTGCTCGACGAGTGGACGCCGAACGTCGCGGCGATGTGCGAGGGCGCGAAGGCCGGCCTGGTCCCGCCGAACCTCGCCGTCGACGCACTCACCCACGAGCAGGACATCCGCGGCGCGCTCGGTGCACCGCCGGCACTGCGCGCAGAAGAGTTGCGGTTCTGCACCACTCTCTATGCGTTCGGCTGCGGCCGCGGACTGAAAGATGCCGGCATCCCGCCGCTCGCCATCGCCGCGACCGACACCGACTTCGCCTTCGTCGCCGGCATCGGCGAACCACAAGCGTCGGTGCGCGCGAGCGAGTTCGAGTTGTTCCGCGCGCTGTCCGGTCGGCGCAGTCGACGCCAGGTCGCGGCGTACGAGTGGGACGGCGACCCGGCGCCGTACCTCGACCGGTTCAACATCTTCGGCGTGCTGCCGGAGGCCGACGTCGTCGACGCGTAGCTGCGGTAGCTCCTAGTCCCACGTCGTCGCGTGCGCGTCGAACGCGTCCTGCACCTGAACCCGTACGACGCAGAACACCGTGCCGGCGGGGTCGCGCAGGATCACCCAGCTGTTGTGCCGGCCGATCTCGGTGGCGCCGAGCGCGGTGAGCCGCGCGACCTCGGCCTCGACGTCGTCGGACTCGATGTCGATGTGGATGCGCGGCCGGTCGTCGCCGGTGCTCTGCACCATGAACTCGATCCCGGGCGTCGCCTGGCCGAGGAACGCGTACTCCGGATACTTCTCCACCCGGTTGGCCGGCTTACCGAGCGCCGCCGACCAGAACGCGGTCGCCGCTTCGTGGTCCGGCGCCGGCACGTCGACGAGTACGGCGGTGAGGCGGGAGCGGTGCGTCATGGCGTCAGCCTCGCACTGCAGCCTCGCACCGCAGCCTCGCACCCGGGTGCGACCCGGCAGGAGAACGCGCCCGGACGCCGAAAATACGGCCCAGGGGGGATGTCCGATGAAACCCAGCCTTCGGCTCGTCACCGCCGCGACGCTCGTCGCCGTCGGTGCCGGCATCTCGACCGTCCCGGTCGGCGCGGCGCCGGCGCGGGCGGCAGCCGCCCGCCAGTCCGTCCGGCCGGCCGGCCCGCGCGCGGCGGCTCTCGACGCGATGCGTCACCTCGCCCGCCCGACCACCGGCGCCGGGTTCGTCGCGTGGCACGCGGCCCAGGCGCGGGCGCGGGCCACGCTTGCCGGCGCCGGCCTCACCGGGGTCACCGAGGCGACGCCGACCGGGCAGGAGGCCATCGACCTGCCGGTCGCAGGCAGCGGTGGCGACGACGTCCTCGTGCTGACGCTGCCGGACACGCGGCCGTCCAGCCTGTCGTTGCGCTCGGGCCGCACCGGCGCGACCAAGTGGACGGTGAAGCTCGCGGACGCCTGGACCATCGACATCGCCCGGCTCGGCCCGTCCCGGCGGCCTGCGGCGGTGGTCTACCAGACCGCCTTCACCGGCACCGGCGCGAGCGACCCGAGCGGCCTGGAGGACACCGGCGACCAAGACAACTCCGTCGTCGCCGTCGACCTCGCGACCGGCAAGACCGACTGGACCTCGACCGTCGTCCACGGCGGGTACGCCGCCAACGACGCGAGCTTCAGCGAAGCCGCCGCGCTCTACCCCGCCGGCGTCCTGCACGACAAGGCCGGCGACCGTGTGCTCGGCGCGCTCGTCACGCAGTCCTACGGCCTCGCCGGCAGCGCGCTGACGCAGCAGCCGGTCGCCTTCGACGGTGCGACCGGCGCGATGACACCGCTCGGCCAGCCCACGTCGAGCGACGCGTACGGCTACCTGGAACCAGCCGGTGACCTCAACGGCGACGGCATGTCCGACGTCATCCAGGTCGTCTCCGGCGACTCCTCCGCCGTCGTCGTCGACTCCGGCGCGGCCGGCCCGCCGTTGTGGGTCACGCCGACCGTCCCGGCGTACTTCGTCGACGCCCTCGCGGTGCCCGACCTCGACGGCGACCACCACAACGACGTGCTCGTGTCCGACGACGGCGGCCCGACGAGCGCCGACGGCGTCATCACCGCGTACGCCGGATCCGGCGGCTCGATGCTGTGGACCCGCACGGGTGATTACGCCATCCCGCTCGGCGTGGTCGGCGGACGCGGCGTGGTCGGGGTGTTCGGCGGGCTGGACCAAGTGTCCATGGAGGGCGTCGCCGGCAAGGGCACGACGCTGTGGCACCGCGACATCAGCATTCCGATCGGCGGCAGCGGCGGGTGGGACGTCGAACTCGGCGCCTCCGGCGACGTCGACGGCGACGGCGTCCAGGACCTGTTCGCGGATGTCACGTACTCCGGATCCGGCGGCTCCGGCCACTTCGTGAGCATCGTGTCCGGCCGCACCGGCTCCGTGCACAGCGGCGCCCCGATCGGCGGCCCGCTGTACGGCTCGCTCGACGGTCACGGCGACGACTTCCTGCAGGCCACGATCGGCACGCGCTCGCTCACCCTCACTGGCTACGACGGCAACACCCGGCACCGGCTGTGGAAGATGACGCTGCCGACCGCCGGCATCCGGCCGTACGTGTTCGGTGCGGACGCGGTCACGTTGTCCGGCCGCGGTCACGGCCTCGTGCTCGACGTCTGGGACGGCACCCGCACCGTGGTCGTCGCGATCGGCGGCCGGTCCGGTCATCGGCTCTGGACAGAGAGCATCTGACGCCGTACCCCGCCGTAGCCTGGTGGGGTGAGCCCGCGCACGTACGACGTCCGCACCTTCGGGTGCCAGATGAACGTGCACGACTCCGAGCGGATCGCCGGCCTGCTGGAGCAAGCGGGTTACGTCAAGGCCGACGGCGCGCAGACCCCTGACGTCGTCGTGTTCAACACCTGCGCGGTCCGGGAGAACGCCGACAACCGCTTGTACGGCAACCTCGGTCACCTGCTGCCGACGAAGAAGGCCAACCCCGGCATGCAAATCGCCGTCGGCGGTTGCCTCGCGCAAAAGGATCGCGGCACGATCGTCGAACGCGCGCCGTGGGTGGACGTCGTGTTCGGCACGCACAACGTCGGTTCGCTTCCGGTGCTGCTCGAACGCGCGCGCATCGAGCAGGAGTCGCAGGTCGAGTTGCTCGAAGCGCTCGAGGTGTTCCCGTCGACGTTGCCGGCCCGGCGCGAATCGGCGTACCGCGCATGGGTCAGCATCAGCGTCGGCTGCAACAACACCTGCACGTTCTGCATCGTTCCGTCGTTGCGCGGCAAGGAACGCGACCGCCGGCCGGGCGACATCCTGCGCGAAGTGCACGCACTCGTCGACGACGGCGTCATCGAGATCACGTTGCTCGGCCAGAACGTCAATTCGTACGGCGCGGAGTTCGGTGACAAGGCTGCGTTCGCGAAGCTGTTGCGAGCATGCGGTGACATCGACGGGCTGGAGCGGGTGCGGTTCACCAGCCCGCATCCGCGTGACTTCACCGACGACGTCATCGACGCGATGGCCGAGACGCCGAACGTCATGCCGAGCCTGCACATGCCGTTGCAGTCCGGCAGCGATCGCGTGCTGAAGGCGATGCGCCGCTCGTACCGCGCGGATCGCTACCTCGGGATCCTCGACCGCGTGCGTGCCGCGATGCCCGACGCGGCGATCACGACCGATGTCATCGTCGGCTTTCCGGGCGAGACGGACGACGACTTCGCGCGGACTCTCGACGTCGTGCGGGCCGCGCGCTTCGCCGGCGCGTTCACGTTCCAGTACTCCAAGCGCCCGGGTACGCCGGCCGCGGACCTGCCGGATCAGGTGCCCGCCGACGCGGTCGCGCACCGCTACCGGCAACTGGTCGAGCTCGTCGACGACATCGCCTGGACCGAGAACAAGACGCTGCTCGGCGCGGCCGTCGAGGTGCTCGTCGCCGAAGGCGAGGGCCGCAAGGACGGCGCGACGCACCGGTTGTCCGGCCGGGCCCGGGACAACCGGCTCGTGCACCTCGCTGCCTGCGACGCGGTGCCGGGTGACGTCGCGACGGCCCGGGTGACCTACGCCGCGCCGCACCATCTGGTCGCCGACGACGTGCTCGCGGTCCGCCGGCGTACGGCGCGCGAATCGGTGCCGGTGCAAGCCGCCGGTGTGTTCGTCGGCATGCCGTCGTTCGCTGACCGGTGCTGACCGCCGCCGCGGTCTGCCCGCACCCGCCGCTGCTCGTCCCCGAGCTCGCCGCCGGTGCCGCCGCCGAGCTCGACGGCCTGCGTGCGGCCTGCCTCGCCGCCGTCGACGCTCTGCCGCCCGACGCCGTCCTCTACGTCGTCGGCGCCGACGGCCGGCCGCACGCGACGTCGTTCGCGCCGTGGGGCGTCGACGTCGGAGTCGACGTGCCCGAACCGCTGCCGCTCGCCGTCCTCGTCGGAGCCTGGCTCACCCGCGGCCGGCACCGGTCGTTCGTCGCGGTCGATCCGTCGCTGGACGCGACCGAGTGCGGCGCGCTCGGCGGCGAGCTGGCGGCGTCGGCCGAACGGGTCGCGCTGCTCGTCATGGGCGACGGCTCGGCCCGGCACGACGTGAAAGCGCCCGGCTATCTCGACGCGCGCGCCGCCGGCTTCGACCAAGACGTAGGTACGGTTTTTGCGACGGCCGACTTTGCGGCACTGGCGGCACTCGACCCGCAACTGGCGGACGACCTGCTCGCCGCCGGGCGGGCGCCGTGGCAGGTGCTGGCCGGGGCCGCGGAAACCGTTGCGACACAAGCAAAACCGGTGGTCGAGCCGATGTTCAGCGCGCCGTACGGCGTCGGCTATCACGTGGCCGCGTGGACCTGGACGTGACGGCGGGCCGGCGGGTGGTCGCGATCGTCGGACCGACCGCGACCGGCAAGTCGGCGCTGGCGATCGAGGTCGCGGGCGCGATCGGCGGCGAGGTCGTCAACGCCGACTCGATGCAGCTCTACCGCGGCATGGACATCGGGACGGCGAAGGTCGGCCCGGCCGAGCGGGCGGCGGTGGAACACCACCTGCTCGACATCTGGCCGGTGACCCATCCCGCGTCGGTCGCGGAGTACCAGCAACGCGCCCGCGACGTCATCGACCACCTGCACCGGCGCGGCGTCGTACCGGTGCTGGTCGGGGGCAGCGGGCTCTACGTCCGCGCGGCCCTGGATCGGATCGAGTTTCCCGGCACCGATCCGACGTTGCGCGCCGCGCTTGAGGCCGAGTTGACCGCGGTCGGTGCGCCGGCACTGCACGAGCGGCTGGCCCGGCAGGACCCGGCCGCCGCGGCCGCGATCCTCCCGAGCAACGGCCGGCGGATCGTGCGCGCGCTCG
Source organism: Frankiales bacterium (assembly GCA_025980325.1). Classification (GTDB taxonomy): domain Bacteria; phylum Actinomycetota; class Actinomycetes; order JAFAQI01; family JAFAQI01; genus BP-197. The sequence goes on along the minus strand of JAICXQ010000079.1, from coordinate 3,252 downwards.
AAGTCGTCGAGATCACCGGCCGCCCGTTCACCGCCGCGCTTCCGTCGTACGACGCGGTGTACGACGCCGTGCAGATCGGGCTCGACCTCGACGACACGAGCCTCGACCGGCGAGTCGACGAGCGGGTCGAGCACATGTTCGCGAGCGGTCTCGTCGCGGAAGTGCGTGCGCTGGTCCGCGACGGGCTGCGCGACGGGCGGACGGCGTCGCGGGCGCTCGGCTACCAGCAGGCGCTGGCCGTCCTCGACGGCGAGCTCACCGGGCCACAGGCCGTCGTCGCGACCGCGGCCGCGACGCGCAGGTTCGTCCGCCGGCAGCGCTCCTGGTTCCGCCGCGACCCGCGAATCCGCTGGCTCGACGCCCGGTCCTCGGACTTGGCCGGGCTTGCCACGGCCGTTGCGGGCGGGGAAAACTAAGCCGTTCGGGCCATTAACGGCCGTTGCCTCAGGCTGCACACTTGCCCGACATAGCGGATTCTCGCGCCCACGAGGAGCACGCATGCCGAGTCTCGACCTGGATCTCGTTCCGGCGCTCTCGCGCGCCCTCGACACCGATGCGCTGGTCTTGCACTTCCAGCCGGAGGTCGACCTCGCGAGCGGCGCCGTCGTCGGCATGGAGGCGCTGCTGCGCTGGCAGCACCCGCAGCGCGGACTGCTGTGGCCGGCCGACTTCCTCGCCGTCGCCGACGGCGCCGGCTTGCTGCCGCGGATCGGCTGGTGGGTGCTCGAACGCTGCGTCGCCGAGCTGGAGAGCTGGCGGCCGCTGCCGCCGACGGTCGACGGCTCCCCCCGGCAGATGTGGGTCAACGTCTCCGGCTCGCAACTGCTCGAAGCCGACTTCGTCGACCGGTTGCTCGGGCTGATCCACGACAGCGCGCTGCCGCCGGGCGTGCTCGGGCTCGAGGTCACCGAGGAGGGCATCGGCGGCGGCAGCCGGCACACCGCGATGCTGCTCGCCGAGTTGCGCGACGCCGGTGTCGCGCTCGCCCTCGACGACTTCGGCACCTGGTACTCCTCGCTCGCGACGCTCGGCGAATTGCCGATCGAGGCCGTCAAGCTCGACCAGTCGTTCGTCCGCGGCGTCGGCAACGACCTGGAGAACGACACGATCGTGTCGTCGGTCATCGAGCTCGCGCACGCGCACGGCATCCGCGTCGTGGCCGAAGGCGTCGAGTCGTGGGCCGAGGGCGCGCGGCTGTGCGAGCTCGGCTGCGACCACGCTCTCGGCTACCTGTTCAGCGGCCCGCAGCGGGCCGAGCAGGCGCGGCTGATGCTCGCGCACGGCACCGGCTGGCAGGGCTCCGGCCGGGTGCCGACGCCGCGGGCGGACCGCACCCTGCACCCGCTCACCTGAGCGGTCCCTCCCGTCGAGTGCGACGTTCGATGTGTCACGGTCGACGAGGGTGGGGAACGCGAGCGCGCTTACGCTGATGGCGTGCGGTTCCTGAAGGGTCACGGTACGGAGAACGACTTCGTGCTGCTCCCGGACGGCGTGCCGGCGGGCGGCCTCGACGCCGAAACCGTACGTACGTTGTGCGATCGGCGGCGCGGGATCGGCGCCGACGGCGTCCTCGCCGTGGTGCGCGTCGCCGCGCCGACCGAGAACGATCCGCGCTGGTTCATGGACTACCGCAACGCCGACGGCGGTCTCGCCGAGATGTGCGGCAACGGCATCCGCGTCTTCGCCCGCTACCTCGTCGACAGCGGCCTGGAAGAGCCCGGCGACCTGCGCATCGACACCCGGGCCGGAGTGAAGACCGTCACCGTGCCCGCGTCCGGCGACATCACCGTCGGCATGGGCCCGGCGACGAAGCTGCCGGACGCGAAGGTGCGTCTCGACGGCCGCTGGTGGGCCGCGGCCGGCTGGTCGATGGGCAACCCGCATCTCGTCGTCACCGACACCGACCTCGTCGTCGACGACGTCGACCTGACCATGACCCCCGCGGTCGACCCGCCCGCGGCCTACCCCGACGGGGTCAACGTCGAGATCGTCCGGCCGACGGGACCGGCCGCCATCCGGATGCGGGTGCACGAACGCGGTGTCGGCGAGACGCGATCGTGCGGCACCGGCGCCTGCGCCGCGGCCGTCGCCGTCATGGCCGCGCAAAACGAACGTACGTCTTACGACGTCGACGTACCGGGCGGGCGGCTCACCGTCACCTGGCAGGACGACGGCGAGGTCCTGCTCACCGGCCCCGCCGTCATCACCTACGCCGGCCAGTTCCCGCCGGCGCAGAATCGGGGCGACAGGTGAGTGCCGGGCCTGCGACCATGCGGGAAGTCCGCATCCGAGTCCGGCGTTGAGAGAAGCAATGACATCCCGACCGCGCGACGAGTTCGCGCCCGCAGGCATCGGCCCAGAAGACGTCGGCCCAGAAGCCGTCAGCCCCGACGACATCAACCCCGACGACATCAACGGAGCCGAGATCACCCTCGCCGACGACTTCGGGCGCCAGGACGACGAGCGGCTCGAGCTCGAGCTCGACGCCCGCCGCGGGCTGCGCCGGGTCGCCGGCATCACGACCGAGCTCGAAGACGTCTCCGAGGTCGAGTACCGGCAACTGCGGCTCGAACGGGTCGTCCTGATCGGCGTGTGGACCTCCGGGACGCTCGACGAAGCCGAGACGAGCCTGCAGGAGCTCAAGGCGCTCGCCGAGACCGCCGGCTCGCAGGTGCTCGAAGGGCTCATCCAACGGAGGGACAAGCCCGACGCCGCGACGTTCGTCGGCTCGGGCAAGGCAAGAGACCTGCGCGACATCGTCGTCGCGACCGGCGCCGACACCGTCATCTGCGACGGCGAGCTGACTCCCGGCCAGCTCAGGCAGCTCGAAGGTGTCGTGAAGGTCAAGGTCATCGACCGGACCGCGCTGATCCTCGACATCTTCGCCCAGCATGCCCGCAGCCGCGAAGGCAAGGCGCAGGTCGAGCTGGCGCAGATGGAGTACATGCTGCCGCGGCTGCGCGGTTGGGGCGAGGCGCTGTCCCGCCAGGCCGGTGGCCGGGTCGCCGGCGGTGGTGGCATCGGCACCCGCGGACCCGGTGAGACGAAGATCGAGACCGACCGGCGGCGGATCCGGATGCGGACCGCGAAGCTGCGCCGCGACATCGCCTCGATGCGCACCGCGCGCGAGGTGAAGCGGCAGGAGCGGCGGCGCAAGTCGGTGCCGAGCGTCGTCATCGCCGGCTACACCAACGCCGGCAAGTCCTCGCTGCTCAACCGGCTGACCGGCGCCGGCGTGCTCGTCGAGAACGC
>JAICXQ010000113.1 GCA_025980325.1 Frankiales bacterium | reverse complement strand
CGGTTGCGGGACACGACCAACGAGAGTGCGCAGCTCTACCGGCGGGTCGGGGACGTCCGGCGCTGCGTCGCGGCCGCCGAGCGCGCGAGCGGGCTGCGTGACACCGTCCCCGTCGGCGCGGAGTTGCCGATGACCGCGGGCTCGGCGGCACAAGTGCTGCTCGCCTGGGAACCGGCCGGCGACGCGGCGCCGTACGTCGAACGGGCCCGGTTCGCGGCGGCGGTGCTGACGACGGTACGGCGGCGCGGGTGGGCGGCGAGCGTGGGCGAGCGGGAGTCGGGCGTCGCGTCGGTGTCGGCGCCCGTCTTCGGCCCGGACGGCCGGGTCGTCGCGGCGGTGTCGGTGTCGGGGCCGATCGACCGCCTGACCCGCCAGCCCGGACGCCTGCACGCCGCCGAGGTCGTCGCGGCCGCGCGGGCGCTGACCGCCGCGGTCGCCGGATCGGCGGGACGGACTAGTCCGATTAACTCATAGCAAAAGGGGCATTCGTGCTATGGCGGGCAAGCCGGGCACGGGCGAAGGTATGCGCATGCCGCACCTGCGCCTGGTCCCGCCAGTCGACGACAACTCCTCCTCCCTCGTCGACGAACGGCCGTGCGTGTCCCTGCGGTTGCTGATGGCCGCGTCCGGCCGTTGTTCCTGCGATGACTGCCTGCTCGCCTATCGGGCGGGGAACCGGCGAGCAGGCATCATCCAGGTTCGTGACACCGCGGAAGACGGACCGCGGCTGTCGCTCGCACGATGACGAACTCGTTGTCGGCGTCGCCTTCCATGAAGGCGGCGCCGTCAACGACGACATCGGCGTAACTCTCCGGGTCTTCGGCCGCGACGTATTCGTCCTCGGCGGCCATCCACTCCCGCCAGAAGTCCGCGAGCTCTTCGCCGTCGCGGGCGAGCCCGCGACGTAGCCGTTCCTCGCGCGGCGTCTCGATCCAGATGCTCATCGCGAGTTCGTCGCGCCACGCGCGGCGGCACGCACCGACGCCTTCGATGACGACGAGCGGCGCGGGATCGACTCGGAGCGTCGGGCCTGCGCTGCGGTTGACCCAGTCGTACGCCGTGTACGTCGCGGGCTGTTGAGCGAGCAACGGTTCGACGACGTCGGCGAGCATGCGCGGCCACCAATCGATCGGCACGTCGTGACTGGCGAAGTCGTCGGTGTGCACGATCGGCGCCTGTCCCGCCGCGCCGGCGAGCCGGTCGGCGAACGTCGTCTTGCCCGCGCCGGCGCAGCCGTCGATCCCGACGAGCCGCACCGGACCGTCGTGCGCCAGGACGGCCTGCGCAAGTTCGTCGTACCGACCGATCGCGACCATCCACAGATTGTTGCGCAGCAACGATTTTCGTCGTCTCCGCCCGGTTGGATGTGACGGTGTGCACGGTCGAAGGATGCGAACGATTGCCGTACACGCGCGGGCTCTGCGAGCCGCATTACCGAAGGCTGTTGCGTACGGGGAGGGTCAACGCTGATCTCGACATCGGGGCCCGGCCGATCGGCAATTGCTCGGTCGCGAACTGTGGCCGGGCGGCGACCGAACGCGGCCTGTGCCACGGCCATTACCTCCGGCTCCTTCGCACCGGCGAACTCCAGCCGGACCGTCCATTGGGCCGGCGAGTGAACACCACATGCGAAGTCGACGGTTGCGACCGCCCTGCCGTGGCACGGGGAATGTGCCAGGCGCATGCCAATCGCAAACGCAAGTTCGGCGACGTGCAGGCCGACAAGCCCATCCGCGACGTAGCCGGCACCGGCTTCGTCCACCACGGTTATCGGTACGTTCCCGTGCCTGCAGATCTTCGCTGCTTTTCCGGTGGGCAGACGACCTGCGCCGAACATCGGCTCGTCATGGCGACGGCCCTCGGTCGCGCGCTGTGGCCGGACGAGTCCGTGCACCACCGCAACGGCAACCGGCTCGACAATCGGCTGGAGAACCTCGAGCTCTGGACGCGGTGGCAGCCCTCGGGCCAGCGAGTCACGGACCGAGTAACACACGCTGTCGAACTGCTCGAGCGCTATGCGCCGCAGTTGCTCGCGGACGCTCGGACACGGTTCTCGCACGATGGATCTTGTAGCCCCGACGAGATTTGAACTCGCGCTACCGCCTTGAGAGGGCGGCGTCCTAGGCCGCTAGACGACGGGGCCCTAGTGACAAACAGAGACCTTGAACCGATCTCGCTGGGGTACCAGGACTCGAACCTAGACTAGCTGAACCAGAATCAGCCGGGCTGCCAATTACCCCATACCCCATGGGTGCGCCCGCTCGCGCGGACCGGATGAGTCTACCCGTTCAGAGCGCGGATTCGAGCCGGCGCAGCGAGAGCTCGCGGCCGAGCAACTCCATCGACTCGAACAGCGGCGGCGACACCGTCCGGCCGGTCACCGCCACCCGCACCGGACCGAACGCGTGCTTCGGCTTAAACCCGAGTTCGTCGACCAGCGCGGCCCGCAACGCCGCCTCGATCGCCGGCGCCCGCCAGTCGTCCACCGCCGACAGCGCACCCAGCGCGGCGACGACGACCGGCCGCTGCTCCGCGCCGAGGAACTTCACCGCCGCCGCTTCCTCGACCACGACGTCGTCGACGAGCAGGAAGCCGAGCATCTCCCGCGCCTCGCGCAGTACCTGCATCCGCTCCTGCACCAGCGGCGTCGCGGCCCGGACGGCATCGGCCTGCGCACCGGCTACCCCGAGATAGGCGACGATGCGTTCGGCCAGCTCTGCCACCGGCAGCTCACGGATGTAGTGCCCGTTCAGCCAACCGAGCTTATCGAGGTCGAACACCGGCCCGACCGCGTTGACCCGCGACCAGTCGAACGACGCGACCATGTCGTCGAAGCCGAACACCTCGCGACCGTCGGGCAGCGAGTACCCCATCAACCCGAGGAAGTTCACCAGCGCTTCGGGCAGATAGCCCTCCTCGGCGAACCACGTGAGCCGCGCCGCCGGGTTCTTGCGCTTGGAGATCTTCGACTTGTCCCGCTCCCGCAGCAGCGGCATGTGCGCGAACTTCGGCCGCTCCCAGCCGAGCCAGTCGTAGAGCAGCAGATGCTTCGGCGTCGAGGAGATCCACTCCTCGCCGCGGACCACGTGCGTGATCTGCATCAGGTGGTCGTCGACCACCACGGCGAGGTGGTACGTCGGGAAGCCGTCGGCCTTGAGGATCACCTGGTCGTCCGGCCGCGGCGCGTTCACCTCGCCGCGGATCAGGTCGTCGAACCGCAACGGCGGATCGTCGGGAATCAGCATCCGCACGACCGGCCTCTCACTGAACCCCGGCAGCAACGCCCGCTCGTCCCGCGACTTGCCGTGGCACAACCGGTCGTATCCGGTCGGCCGCTTCGCCTTCTGCTGCTCCGCGCGCATCTCGGCCAGCCGCTCCGGCGTACACCAGCAGTGGTACGCATGGCCCGCGGCCAGCAACCGATCGACGTGCGGCCGGTACGTGTCGAGTCGCTCCGACTGCCGGTACGGCGCGAACGGCCCGCCGCGATCCGGACCCTCGTCCCACTCCAGACCGAGCCAATGCAACATGTCGTAGATCTGCTGTTCGCTGTCCTCGCGATAGCGCGCGCGGTCGGTGTCCTCGATCCGCAACACGAACGCGCCGCCCTGCTGGCGGACGAACGCGAGATCGAACAACGACACGTACGCCGTACCCACGTGGGGGTCGCCGGTCGGCGACGGCGCGACGCGCAGCCGAACGCTCATCGGGCGACGACGGGATTGCGCAACCGGCCGATCTGCTCGATCTCGACCGCGACCTCGTCACCCACCTGCATCGGGCCGACGCCGGCCGGGGTGCCGGTGAGGATCACGTCGCCGGGCAGCAGCGTCATGCACGCGGTGATGTACGCGATCAGCTCCGGGATCTTGTGCACGAGTTGCGACGTACGGCCGTTCTGCTTCACCTCGCCGTTGAGCCGGGTCGACACCGCCAGATCCGCGACGTCGATCCCGGTCGCGATCCACGGCCCCAGCGGGCAGAAGCTGTCGTATCCCTTCGCCCGCGACCACTGGCCGTCGGCGGCCTGCTGATCCCGCGCGGTCACGTCGTTCGCGCACGTGTACCCGAGGATCACGTCGGCCGCGCGAGATGCGGGTGCGTCGCGGCACAGCCGTCCGATGACGACCGCCAACTCGCCCTCGTAGTCGACCCGCGACGACGACGCGGGGTACGCGACCGGGTCGCCGTCGCCGATCACGGCCGTCGACGGCTTCAGGAAGATCAGCGGCGCCTCCGGTGCCTCGCCGCCCATCTCGACCGCGTGCTCGGCGTAGTTCTTGCCGATCGCGACCACCTTGCTCGGCAGCACCGGCGCGAGCAGCCGCACGTCCGCGAGTCGATGCCGCACACCGCTGAACTCGATCGGGCCGAACGGATGCCCGGCGATCTCGGCGATCTCCGGGGAGTCGACCGTGCCCTCGACGACGCCGAACGCGACCTCGCCGTCATGGGCGTACCGAGCGATGCGCACCCGGACACACTAGTTGGGCCACCGGCGCCCGGACGGTTGCGCCCGGCCGCGCCGGCCCGATCGGCCCTCAGCCGGCGGCGCGCAGCAGGCCGAACGTGTACGCCGCGTCCAGTGCCTCCCACGACGCGGCGATGACGTTCTCGTCGACCCCGACGGTGTCCCACTCGCGTTCCCCGTCCGACGTACGGACGAGCACCCGGGTGACCGCGTTGGTGCCGTGCGCGCCTTCGAGGATGCGGACCTTGTAGTCGACCAGCTCGAACCCGGCGAGCTGCGGGTGCGCGCCTTCGAGCGCCTGCCGCAGCGCCCGGTCGAGCGCGTTCACCGGACCGTTGCCCTCGCCGGTCGCGACCACCCGCTCGCCCTTCACGTGCAGCTTCACGGTCGCCTCGCTGACCGGCGTGCCGTCGGCCCGCGACTCGGTGATGACGCGGTAGGACTCGAGGGTGAAATAACGCGGCGGCGCGCCGTCGACCTCTCCGCGCAGCAGCAGCTCGAACGACGCTTCCGCCGCCTCGAACGTGTAGCCCGCCGCCTCCATCTGCTTGACCCGATCGACGACGCGGCCGACCGTCTCGCGATCGACGTCGATGT
>JAICXQ010000025.1 GCA_025980325.1 Frankiales bacterium | reverse complement strand
TTCCTCCATCGTCTATTTGACGCAGCGAATACTAAAGTATGCGGACAAATCCGTCATCACCCAATAACGTCCGCGAATGCGGTCTGATGGCGGAACAGTCGCCGAAGCGTTTGGCGAGGGCAGGCGCAAGAAGTGGCGGCTGAACCACTCGCCGTTGTTCCTCGACTTCCTCGAAGGCAAGCGCGACTTCGAGTGCACGCCGTGGGGAATTCCGTCGTACTCGCTGCTGGGTTGGCAGCAACCGTGCTACCTGCTCGCCGACGGTTACGCGAAGTCGTGGCAGGAACTGCTCGACACGACCGACTGGGACGCGTTCGGCCGCGGCAAGGATCCGCGGTGCGCCAACTGCATGGCGCACTGCGGCTACGAGCCGAGCGCGGTGCTCGCGACGATGGGCTCGCTGCGCGAGTCGATCCGCGCGGCGGTGGCGTCGTGAGTTGGCCGCAGACTCCCGCCGAACTCAAGGCGATGCCGCCGGAGTCGCTGCCCGCGCTGGCCGGCGAGATCCGCTCGGCGCTGGTCGATGCGGTCTGCCGCACCGGTGGTCACCTAGGCCCCAACCCCGGCGTCGTCGAGTTGACGATGGCGCTGCACCGGGTGTTCGACTCGCCGCGCGACGTGCTGCTGTGGGACACCGGCCATCAGGCGTACGTGCACAAGATGCTCACCGGCCGGCTCGCGTCGTTCGCGACGCTGCGCCAAGCCGATGGTCTGTCCGGCTATCCGTCGCGCGCCGAGAGCGAGCACGACTGGATCGAGAACTCGCACGCGTCGACCGCGCTGTCCTACGCCGACGGCATGGCGAAGGCGTTCGCGCTGCGGGGCGAGACAGATCGCGGCGTGGTCGCAATCGTCGGTGACGGCGCGCTCACCGGCGGCATGTGCTGGGAAGCCCTGAACAACATCGCCGGCGCACCGGACCGGCCGCTGGTCATCGTCGTCAACGACAACGGCCGCTCGTACGCGCCGACCATCGGCGGGCTCGCGCAACACCTCGCCGGCTTGCGGTTGCTGCCGCAATGGGACGCGACCTTGTCGGCGGTCAAGCGCACCGTTCCGCGCGCGCCCGTCGTCGGCCGGCCGGCGTACGCGGCGATGCACGGGGTCAAGCAGGGGCTCAAGGATCTCCTTGCGCCGCAAGTGATGTTCGAGGATCTCGGCATCAAGTACGTCGGCCCGATCGACGGCCACGACATCGCGGCGGTCGAGGCGGCGTTGCGTCGTGCGCGCGGGTTCGGCGGGCCGGTCGTGGTGCATTGTCTGACCCGCAAGGGTGCCGGTTACGCCCCGGCCGAGAACGACGCCGCGGACTGCTTCCACGGCGTGGGCGCGCTCGACCCGGCGACCGGCAGGTCGCGGGCCACGGGTGCGGCGCTGCCGTGGACGCAGGTGTTCGGATCCGAGATCGCGCGGCTGGCGCGGTCGCGCACCGATCTCGTCGCGATCACCGCGGCGATGCTGCGGCCGGTGGGTCTGGCGGAGTTCGCCGACGAGTTTCCGGATCGGGTCTTCGACGTCGGGATCGCCGAGCAGCACGCGGTCGCGTCCGCGGCCGGGTTGGCGATGGCCGGCATGCACCCGCTCGTCTGTGTCTACGCGACGTTCCTCAACCGCGCGATCGACCAGGTCCTGATGGACGTCGGGTTGCACCGGCTACCCGTCACCTTCGTGCTCGACCGCGCCGGGATCACCGGCGACGACGGACCGTCGCATCACGGCATGTGGGATCTCGCGTTGCTCGGCGTCGTACCCGGCATGCGCGTCGCCGCGCCGCGCGACTCCGAGCAGCTCGCTGTGCTGCTGGCCGAATGTGTCGCGGTCGACGACGGTCCGACGGCGCTGCGCTTCCCGAAGGCCGCCGCCGGCCCGCCGATCCCGGCGGTCGGTCGCCTCGGCCATGCCGACGTGCTCGTCGCCGATGTCGACGCCGACGTGCTGCTCGTCGCGGTCGGCCCGCTCGCCGCGGCCGCCGTCGAAGCCGCGTCGATCCTCGGATCTTCGGGCGTACGGGCGACCGTCGTCGATCCGCGCTGGGTGCTGCCGGTCGATCCTGCGCTGGTCGCGTTGGCCGGCGGCTTCCCGCTCGTCGTGACGGTCGAGGACGGCGTACGGGAGAGCGGCGTCGGCGACGCGATCGCGGGTGCGCTTCGCGACGCGGGTCACGACGGCCGGGTCGTGACGCTCGGGCTGGACAAGCGATTCGTCCCGCACGGCAAGCGCGACGACATCCTCGCCACGGCCGGCCTCGACGCGCCCGGCATCGCCGCCGCGATCCGTGCGCAGCGACCGGTGACGCAGCGCGTCGCTATCTGACCAGTCCGGGCCGGGATCTCAGCCGTAGCGCCGCGACAGGGCGCGGTAGCCGCGCGGCAGGAGCCGGCGTAGCAGCGTCGGCCCGCGCAACCACCCCGGGACGTACGCGCGCTCGACGCTGTCCTCGATCACCCGTAGCACCGCCGCCGCGACCGGCTCGGGTGCGATCGGCTGCGGGAACGAGCGGTCGTACGGCGTGCCCCGGGTGGCGAAGAAATCGGTCGCGACCGCTCCGGGCGCGACGGTGCCGACGTGCACACCGCTGCCCCGCGTTTCTTCGCGCAAGAGTTCGGCGAACGCCTCGACCGTCGCCTTCGTGGCCGAGTACACCGACTCGCGCGGCACGAGCAGCACACCCGCGATCGACGTCACGAACACCAATGCGCCCTCGCCGTGACGGGCGAGCTCGGGCAGCACCGCACGCGCGAGTCGCATCGGCGCTCGCACGTTCACCTCGAGCAGCTCGTCGATCCGCTCCGCCGGCATCTCGGTGAACGGCCCGGTGTAGCCGACTCCTGCGTTGACGACGGCTGCGTCGATCCGGCCGTGCGCGCCGACCGTCTGCCGGACGACATCGTCGGCGTGACCGGCGTCGCGGACGTCACCGAGGATCGCCGTACCGCCGATCTCGCACATCACCGCCGACAGCGCCGCCGCGTCCCGCCCGGTGCCGACCACGGTCGCGCCCCGGCCGGCGAGCGCGCGCGCGGTCGCAGCGCCGATGCCGCGGCTCGCGCCGGTGACGACGACGACCTTCCCCGACAGCTGCACGGCGCCCATTCTGACCGTCGTGGGAATCGGGCCCGCAACCACGGCGTTGCTGCCGAGGTGACGATCGACGTACGGCGAGCCGCGGACCGGATGCGAACCCGGATCGACTGGCTCGACTCGAAGCACTCGTTCTCGTTCGGTGGCCATTACGACGCCGCGAACACCCATCACGGCTTGCTGCTCGTGAACAACGACGACGTCGTCGCGCCGGGCACCGGGTTCGAGACGCACCCGCACCGCGACATGGAGATCGTGACGTGGGTGCTGCGCGGCGAGCTCGTGCACCAGGACTCCGAAGGTCACAACGGCGTCATCTATCCGGGGCTCGCGCAGCGGATGAGCGCGGGCACCGGCATCCTGCATTCGGAGAAGAACGACACGGGTGTCACCGACCCGGTGCATTTCGTGCAGATGTGGGTCGTGCCGGACGAGCAGGGCATCGCGCCCGGGTACGAACAGCTCGAGATCGGCGACGAACTGTTGCGCGGCGGGCTCGTGCCGGTCGCGTCCGGGATGGCGAAGCACGACGGTGCAGCCGCGATCCGCATCCGCAACAAATACGCCGCGTTGCACGCCGCCCGGCTGTCGAGCGGCGACTCGGTCGAGTTGCCCGATGCGCAATACCAGCATCTGTTCGTCGCCCGCGGCCAGGTGACCGTGGAAGGTGCGGGCGCGCTCGAGACCGGCGACGCGGTCCGGCTGACCGGCGTCGGCGGCAACCGGGTCGAGGCCGACGGCGACGCCGAGATCCTGTTGTGGGAGATGCACGCGACGCTGTCCTGAGGCAGGAGCATGATCGGCCTATGAGCGGTCCGGTCACCAGCGTCGACGCCCCGCCCGACCAGCGCGCACCCGATCCGCCGATGACGCCGTGCGCGGAAGTGCTCGACGACCGCGAGGCGAAGGTCGGCAACATCACGGTGCGGCGCGCGCTGCCGCGCCGCGGCCGCCGTACCGTCGGCGCGTGGTGCTTCGCCGACCACATGGGTCCGGAACAGGTCGACGAAGCCAAGTCGCCGGGACAGGGCGGCGGCCTCGACATCGGACCGCATCCGCACATGGGCCTGCACACCGTCACCTGGCTCGTCGACGGCGCGCTGCTGCATCGGGACAGCCTCGGTTCGGAGCAGCTGATCCGGCCGGGTCAGCTCAACCTCATGACCGCGGGCCACGGCGTCGTGCACGCCGAGGAGATGTCGCGCACGTATCGAGGTTCGCTGCAAGGTGTGCAGTTGTGGGTCGCGCAGCCGGAGTCGACCCGCGACGGCGCGGCGGCGTTCGAACATCATGCGTCGTTGCCGGTCGCCGACCTGGACAACGGCAGCGCGGTCGTGTTGGTCGGATCGCTCGCGGACGCGACCTCGCTGGCACGACATGACACCGAGCTGGTCGGCGCGCAGCTGACGGTACGGCGCGGTGGGACGGTCGTGCCGGTACGCCGCGACTTCGAGCACGCGCTCGTCGTCATCGACGGCGAGGTCGCGGTGGGGGAGAGCGTCGTCCGGCCGGGCCAGTTGGGCTACGTCGGGATGGGTCGCGACGAGCTGCCGCTGTCGAGCCTCGACGGGGCGCGGTTGCTGTTGCTCGGCGGCGTTCCGTTCCCCGAGCCGATCGTCATGTGGTGGAACTTCGTCGGCCGGACCAAGGAAGAGATGGCGCAGGCGCGGACCCAATGGTCCACCGAGGACGAGCGGTTCGGCCCGGTCGACACGGCGCTCGCGCGCATCCCGGCGCCGCCTGCGTTGTAGGCAGCCGAGGGAACTTTTTGCAACGTTCATGCGAAATTCCCGTCCGCGACGGCAGGTGCCGGCGGCTCGGGCCGCGTAATCCTTGCGGGTGAAGAAGTTCCGGACTTTGCTCATGCTCGCCGCTGCCGCGACGGCGACCGCGACGGTGGCGTACAGCCTCACCTCGACCGGCGTGATCGGCCCGAGCATCCACGAACTCGGCAACGGTCGCGTGCTGAGCCCGGCGGGTCAGATGGTGGCGGTGGGCAACTTCCCGACCGGCGGCGCGCTGACCCCGGACGGCCGGTTCTACTGGGCGGTCTCGACCGGCCGTGGACAGAACGACATCCGCATCGTCGACGTGTCCACGCAGGCCGTCGTCCAGACCGTCGTGGTGCCCGGCGCATCGGGCGGCATCGCGATGGATCCGACCCGGCCGGTCGCGTACCTGTCCGGCGTCGCCAACTCGCCGCACACCGATGAGTCGCACCCGAACCTGCCCGGTGCGCAAGGCGACGTGGTCGAGGCGTTCGCGTACGACGCCACCACCGGGCGCGCGCACTTCGACCATCTGGTCGCGGTGCCGCCGCCGCCCGGGTCGCCGATCCCGCAAGGGATCGCGGACGTCCCCGGTCTCGAAGGGCCGCCGCAGAACTTCCCGCCGACCAACCAGACCCGGCTGTCGTGGCCCGATCGGCTCGCGGTCTCGCCGGACGGCCGCACCCTGCTGGTGCCGCTGAACCTCGCCGACCACGCGGCGATCATTTCCACGGCGACGAACACCGTGACCTATGTCGCGGTCGGGCACTATCCGTACGGCGCCGCGATCCTGCCCGACGGCAAGACCGGTCTGGTGAGCAACGAGACCGACGGCACCGTGTCGGTGATCGACCTCGTGAACGCGACCAAGGTCGCCGACATCACGGTCGGCCCGCAGCTCTCGCATCCGGAGGCGATCGCGGTCGATCCGTCGACCGGGCGCGGGTACGTCGCGATGGCCAACACCGACCACGTCGCGGTCATCGACACGACACTGCGCGCCGTGATCGGCGACGTGTCGCTCGAGCGCCCGCAAGGTCTCGGCGCCGCTCCGGTCGCGCTGGCGCTCGACACTGCGCACAACCGCCTGTACGTCGCCGAGGAGGGCGGTGACGACCTCGCCGTTCTCGACACGGCGCCCGCGACCCCGCGGCTGGTCGGTCGCATCCCGACCGCGGAGTTCCCGACCGACACCGCGGTCCACGGGCACACGCTGGTCTGGCTGTCGGCGAAGGGATTCGGCGCCGGCCCGGATCCGAACGGCCCGAATCCCACCGACCCGCGCGACAGCGACAACCAGATCAACTCCTTCTACTACCTGCCGTCGTCGATCCTCGGCAGCGTCGGCGTCCTGCCGGTGCCGAACCCGGAGAAGCTCGCGAAGTACACCGCGACCGCGATCGCGCAGGCCGTTCCGGTCGACACGATGGCGGCGCCGGCGAACACGCCGCTGCGGCCGGGCGGTCCGATCAAGCACGTGTTCTTCGTGGTGCGGGAGAACCGTACGTACGACCAGATCCTCGGCGACGTCGCGAAGGGTGACGGCGACCCGTCGCTCGAACTGTTCGGCCCGTCGATCACGCCGAACGTGCACGCGCTGGCGGGCCGGTTCCCGCTGCTCGACCACGTGTACGCGAACTCGGAGGCGTCGATCGACGGCCACTTCTGGACCAGCGCGGCGAGCGTGTCGGACTACGTGCAGAAGAACTGGATGCAGAACTACGCCGCCCGCGGCCGGCCGTACGACTTCGGCGTCTATGCGGTGACGTGGCCCGGCAACGGCTTCCTGTTCGACCAGGCGCAACGGCAGAACATCTCGTACTTCAACTACGGCGAGGCGATCGCGGGCGACGTGCCGTTCCCGGACAAGGACCGCAGCCCGGCCGCCACTGCCGAGGTGCTGGCGAAGTTCGCGCACTCGGACCTGGGTGCGGGCGGGCCGACCGGCGTGGGTGCGACGCCGGCCGGCGAGTGCTACCCGAACGACGCCGACATCGAGACCGACGCGATCACGATGAACCCGACCTGGGACTCGACGCCGCCGTCCGGGTCGGCACCGAACATCGAGTCGCGGGCGGAGTGCTTCAAGTCGCACTTCAGCTCGCAGGTCGCGACCGGGACGGTGCCGGCGTTCAACTACCTGGTGCTGCCGAACGACCACACCGTCGGCACCACACCGGGCAAGCGCACACCGCAGGCGATGATCGCCGACAACGACTACGGCCTGGGCGAGATCGTCGACACGATCAGCCACTCGTCGATCTGGTCGTCGTCGGCCATCTTCGTCGTCGAGGACGACTCGCAGGACGGCGCCGACCACGTCGACGCGCACCGCATCCCGGCGCTGGTGGTCAGCCCGTACACGCCGGCCGGCGCGGTCGTCGACCACCGCTACGACTTCGCGTCCGTCATCCGCTCGATGGAGCTCATCCTCGGCATGGAGCCGATGGGCCTGTTCGACGGGCTGGCGGTGCCGATGTACGACGCGTTCACGCCGACGCCGGGCAACGGTGCGCCGTACGACGCGATCGTGCCGGCGCAGCCGCGGGACGAGGTGAACGCGGCGAACGCGCCGGATGCAGCGGTGTCGCAGTCGCTCGACTTCAGCAAGCTCGACCAGGTGCCGCAACGGGTGCTGGATCAGATCCTGTGGCACGCGGTGCACGGGGCG
This sequence comes from Frankiales bacterium, assembly GCA_025980325.1. Lineage (GTDB taxonomy): Bacteria > Actinomycetota > Actinomycetes > JAFAQI01 > JAFAQI01 > BP-197. The sequence continues at coordinate 24,128 of JAICXQ010000025.1, read as the reverse complement.
CGCTCCACGCCGCCGCCGCCGGGTCCGAACGCGGAGGACGAGAGCGACAGCCGCTGAGTTCGGTCGTCGCGATGGCGTAGTGGTGCGCTGGGTTTCGCGTGTCGCTGCGCGGTTGCCGGCGTGCGGCTGGCCAGAATGGTGCGAGGCCCCTCCATGTATGAGATGGAGGGGCCTCGCGTGGTCTCGATGCACCGATCACGGATCGCTCCGCGGTCGTGCGTTTCGAGTCCCCGTCACCGGTTCTCGTCAGACCCGCTGAACGCTCCTGGTCCCCTTGCGGTTTCCGCCGGGCTGCTGTCCCTCGCCTTGCGGCGAGGACCGGCGGCCCGGGCCGCCTCGCGGCGGCCGAAGCGTCCTGCGGTGCGAAAGTTGCCTTCCGCGGTCTGTCGTCTCTCGGCGACAGACGTATGTGTAGTGGTGGACGACCTGGCGCACAAGGGCTTTCGGTAAGTATTTCCAAGGAATTTCGGCTGTGCACAAGATGTCCACATTGGGGCGTAAGTTATCCCCGGATCGGCCCGGTTTCCCACGGCCCCGTCCACCGATCCGTCCACAGCCTGGGGACTGCTCCGTCCGTTAGATGCCCGGGTCGACAGGGCAGTACTCGGGCGTGCCCAAGATCGCGGTCCGGCTGACCGAGGACGAGATCTCGGTGCTGTGCAACTGCATCAACGAGACGCTGGACTCGCTCGACGACGCCGAGCTGTCCGGCCGGGTCGGCGTGGACCGGCTGAGCGCGCGGGCGCTGCTGGGCCGGCTCAGCGAAAAGCGCAACGGCGCCCGCCGGCTGAACGGCGCGGCGAAGGCGTAGAGAGCCCGGCGCGTCGGCGTCGCGACTTGAGCCCGCGCGGGTGGCTGCCGATAGAAGTCCGATGTCCGAGTCGTCGTTGCGGCTGTACGACGAGGCCGTGCACGCCGTCCGTACCGCGCCCGCATGCACCGGCGCGGACCGTCATCGGCTCGGGCTGCCGATGTGGGTGCGCATCGTGCTGGCGATCGCGGGCCCGGCCCTGGCGTCCTTCACGCTGCTCCACGTCCACCATCTCACCAAGATCACGGCGTATCCCTTCGGCATCGGGCTGGGGTTGGCGCTGGGCGCCGGCTTCGGCTATCCGATCCGCGGCGACCGGGTCGGGGCGACCTTCTTCGGGCTGGGTCGGCGCAAGCGCCTGAGCGAGGTCACGAGAGTGGCGTGCGCGAGCTCCGGGCAAGGCGCGCAAGGATCACTGCGGCTGCGGCTGTACGCCGGGCCCCGATTGATCACGACGATCCCCCTGCGGGGTCGGTTCGCGGCGTCGGCGGAGATTCGCGCGCACTTGGTCCAGTGGTTGAACCGGCCCGACATGGTCTGGGAGCCGTCGGCGCGTGCTGCCCTCGGCATCGACGCGACGGTGGACAAGGGACGCGACGAGACCCCGGCCGACCTTCCGCCGGTCGTCGCGGGCGCCGGGCCCACGATGATCGGATACGCGATCGTGCTGGTGCTCCTGGGTCCGTTCGGCGGCCTCGCCTGGGCGACGCAACCGGGGGAGCCCGTCCTTCCCGGCTACGTCCTGGGCGTCGCGTCGGTCGCGCTTGCACTGCGCCTGCTCTGCCTGCAGGTCGTTGCCAACCCCACCGGGCTGCGTATCAAGGGGTTGCTTTACAACCGGCGGGTGCCGTGGACTTCCGTACGGGCGGTCTCGGTGGTGCCCGGTCCGTGGTGGGTGTCGTCTCGTAGGTCGACGCCGATGCGGGTTCGGGTGACGTTGCAGCATGGCCGATCGATCGGGCCGCTCGCGCTGTGCCGGCCGGACAGCGACCCCAGGCTGGCGGAACTCACCGAATACGCGAGCGCGCGGGGCGTCACGACCGGACAGCCCAGCCCGTAAAATCTGAAAAATTCTCGGACGTATGCCGTAATTCCTCCCGGGTCCGGCCGTACCCCAACTGGCGCGACCTCCCGCCGCGCCGATGGCGGTCTCCGGCGGTGGAGGTTCGGATGAACACGGGATGGTTCAAGAAGGCAGCGGTCGCGACCGCGATGGCGACTGCGCTCGTGGCCGTGGTCGGCCAGGGCGGCGCATTCGCAGACGTGGTCAGCGATGCAGGCGTCCTGACGGGTAGCGGCACCATAACGCCGGGTCTGCCCACGACCGGGTGCGCCGTCCAGACCGACATCGACTTCAACGGCACCGGTGCACTGGTTGGCGACGACACGACAATCCCGGCCACGGTGAATTTCGATGGCAATAGCGGCAGCCTGTGCGAGACGGCCGAGCTGGGTCAGGGCTCGGGCACGCTCGGCGGCACTTTCGCCAGTGCTCCGGGGGCCATTACCTACCAGCGCATCGGCCCGATCGTCGAGCTCTTCGGAAACGTCGTGATCAACGGCAGGGTGCACACCGGGCTGCTCCTCGGGCTGGACGCAGCCTGCATCTTCGTCCCGACCTCGACCAACCCGGCGACTACCTACTCGCTCGTCTGCGCGGTGGCACTCAGTAGTACGGGCGATTGATTACTCGTCGGGACCCAGTTCCCGGATGACCGCGGTTTGATCTCCAGGTTTGGATCCTGTCCCAATGCTCTCCGGCGATTCTTGTGACCGGTCAACAATCCCGTCCGTTCAATCAAAAATTTCTGCCTCTACGTGTAATTCCTCTGCGGGATTCTCGTACCCCTACTGACGCGTAACACGTGGCCGCGTCGGGGTGGTGGGCGTCCGCGGCTCCCGCGATCCCGAGGTGGGTCGCAGCCACGACGATGTGGGCCGTCCACGTCGCCGTGGCAGTACGCGGCGATTCGGGCGTGGGCCGACTGGCCTTCGTCACCTTAGGAGGAGGGATCGGATCGTTATGCGTTCCATCAAGAAGTTAGCGGTTGTCGCAGTCGTCGCGGCTGCGTTCACCGGCCTGGTCAGCCAGGGCAGCGCTTTCGCCTGTGGCACCCCGAGTTGCCTGCCGGAGCCGGTCGCCAGTGACGCCGGTGTTGTTCTCGGCACCGGCACCATCGCTCCGGGTCTGACCACTGTTCCGACCGTGCAGACGTCGGTGACGTTCGACAGCAGTCTTTACGTCATCGCGGGCGACGAGGGTGTCAGCGACGGCACGGTAGGGATTCACTTCGCCGGCTCGAGTGACGTTGCCGAGACGCTCAACGCGGGTCACGGCAGCGGCACCCTCTCGGGTGCCTTGGGCGGCACGGTCGTCTACTCGCGTACGGCGAACGTCGTGACGCTCTCCGGCACCATCAACGCGGGTAGCGACCCGGACGGCGACACGCTGCGCGCCGCCGCGTGCATCTTCGTCCCGACGACGGTCAACCCGGTTACGTCGTACGCGCTGCTCTGCGCAGCCGTGACCAACCCGTCGCCGGACGGCCAGTAATTTCAGTACCCCTTGAATGATCAACCGTCCGGGCTAGACGCGGGCGAGTGATGGGTGGTTGTGCCGGCTCCATTCGGGTCGGCACAACCACTCTTGAATTTGTCGTTACGCCGGGAAGAATCGATCGTTAGCTAGATCAGGAGACTGACCGGAAGCAAGCCCAGCATTGCCTTCGATAGGAGTTCCAGACATGCGTACGCGACTGACCGCCCTCGTCCTGGTAGCGGGCTTAGCCATGACCGGCGTTGCCGACGCGGCTACCAAGCACAAGCAGAAGCCGAAGCCCCCTCCCCCGGTCTGCCATCTCATCACGGACCCCTCCGGCGACTCCGGTCCAGCCGACAACGCCGGCGGCTCGTCATTGAACGACCCAAGCCTCGACATCACGTCGGCTGACGTCGCCACGAACGCGACCATGATCACGGCGGTCATCCGGGTCAAGCAGCTCGCGCAGTCGGACACCGACTGGCCGCTCGGGCGCGAGTGGCAGTTACACCTCGCCACGAGCACCGGCCACAACTACGGGTTCACCGCCGTCGACGGCCCGGCCCGACCGGCGTCGCCATCGGCGGGACACCTGACGATGGACTATGCGCACGGCGAGATCCGGATTAGCCAGACGCTGAGCTCCCTGCCGTTTGCGTTGCCCAAGGGCACCAAGCTGGATGTATTGACGGCGAGTGCCGATGCCGCGGTCCAACTCCCGGACAGCGGACCGGCTGGGCTCGGGCAGGCGTTCCTCATGCCCGGGTGGTCGGAAGAGGACACCGCGGCTGCGCCACCCAGCAAGAGCTATACCGTCGGAGCGCCGTCGTGTGTCAAGGTTGGCTCGTGATCCGTGCGCATTCGCGGAGGTTCCACCTGCTTGTGGCGGGAGCCGTCACCGGGCTGATCGTCTTGACCCCCGCCGCCGGTGCCGACGCCTCCGGCGCGGCGGCGGCGAGCGGTCATCGCTGGCCCGTGTTTTCTTCGGCCACGACCGTCCAGAACAGTTCGATAGCCATCGATGCCAGCGCTCGGGCGCTCTACGCCTTCTCGCAGGCCTCGGGCAGGACCGGACCGGTCAGCGTGCAGGCCTGGAACCTTGATCGTGGGTCGAGACTCTCCGCGCCGCTGGCATTGCCCGACTCGTTCCCGCTCTCGGCATCGACGCCGATAGCGGTGGATGAGTCTCGGCACACCGTCGTCGTCGCCGAATCCCCCACCTCTTTGTCCTCGGCTCCTAAGTTGATCATCGCCAAGCTTTCGCACGGCACGATGAGCGTGGTGGGCGCGCTCGCAACGCGATTCCCACAGGGCTACAGCGTCGTCGGCATCGACACCGACGCGCGGCACGGGCTGCTTTATGCGCTTGCCGAGCCTGCCGGATGCGTCAGCGCGACCGTCTGCACGTCTGTTGTCGGCGTCGGGGCCGGCGCGATCCGTTTCGACGCGATGAGCTTGGCTGACCTGGCCCGTGGGGTCATCACCTCGCCTTATACGGTCCCCATTTCGGTGCCGCAGACCTGCGGTCAGGCCATGACCTCAAGCTTCCCCGCCGGCATCGTCATCTCTTCGCGCGGCGACAAGGCGTTCTTCGGCTGCGTCTCCAACCGGGGAGCCCTGACGACTCTCGGTCCCAACGCCGGTGACGTGAGCGGCGTCGGCGAGCTCGACCTGGCCGCGGCCGCGTCGAATCCCTCCGGGGCTTTTGAGATTCACCCGGTACCCGGCGACTTCTCCGCGGGGGACACGGTCGCCGTGCCGGGACAGGGCCGCTTGCTGCTCGTCGCGCCATCGGCGGGGGCCATGAGCCTCAAGGTGTATGACTCGATCCACGGGTATTACGTCGGAAGCGTGGGCGTGGACGCGAACACTGTGTTCGGGGTGGGCGTCGACGCCGCCGATGGCGAGGGTTATTACGTCGACCCCAACGGCATCACCGCCGTCGATCTGGCGGCGCTGCCCGTGCCGCAGGGTTCGGTGGATCCGAGTTTCGTTCCGATGCTGGGCGGCGGTGTTGCCCGACCGATCGCCGTCGACACGCGAACGCATCGGGTCTTCGTGATTGGCTCGGACGACGGCGTTGGAGGGTCATCCCCGTACGCGATCGTTCTTGCCGGCTCCCCGGGTGTGGGATCTCAGGACCCGTTTGGCGACAGCTCAACCGGCGGCATCGACGCGCCCGAGATCCCCGGGGTTACCGATAGCTCCCGCGTCGTAACCGTCGGCGCGGTGGGTGCCGAGGAGCGTCTTGTCGGCGGCCCTTATGACCTGCTCGTGAATACGACTCACGTCGATGCTCGCTGCACAGCCGTCCGGTGTGGAACGCGCGACCTTCGGCTGGGCGTGCTCAGCGGCATCCAGCTCACGAACGACGAGGCGACCGCCCAGGCGGTCACCGAGATCCAGGACGACGCGACGACCGAGGATGCGACGGCACAGACCCCGCAGGCCCCGAGCCAACTACCGTCGGACGTCCAAAAGCAGTACGAGCAGTACCAGATCACGACGGGTGACGCGCCCCCGGTCCCCGTCCAGTGCACCGACTTCGGTTCCTCGCCGGCGAAGGCGTCGGCGGAATCCGAATCGGTTGCCTGCGATCACAGCGGCCAGCACGTCACCGGGAACGCGACTGCCGAGGTCGGCCGGGTATTGCTCGCTGCGCCATGCGCGCCGAACCCCGGCAACCCGTGCACCACGACGCTCTGTCTGCCGAATCCGGACCCGACCAAACCGTGCACCCCGGTCAATCCGGCACAGACGGTTCCGGATCCGGTCAGTGTGAAGTCGGCCACCGTCACAGTGGACGTCTCACGCGCCAACATCGGCCCGATGGTGACGACGCTTACATCCGAAGCCGACGGCATCGACATCATGGGGATCGTCCAGATCGGCCACGTCACGGCAACCGCGACGATCGTGGCTCATGGACGGTCCGGGTCCGCGTCGGTTAAGTACACGCCCGAGATCACGGGTCTCGTCGTTGCCGGAAAGACCGTATGCACCAGTGACTGTCCGCTCTCGACGGTGGCGTCCGCGATCAACACCGCACTCGGTGGCCGGGGCAATGTCCAGTTTCCGAAGGCTACGATTATCCAGGCGGCGACCGGGCGGCTCGCGCTGCTTCAGGACAACCCGTATCACCACGTCGAGCAGACGCTGTTCAACGACCTGTCCGACGACGACGTCCTGTCACCGGTGATGTCGATCACGATGTATCTCGACGAGTCAACGAACTCGCGCGAAATCGTCAACGTGGCGGGGCTCGGCGGTCAGGAGATCTACCAGATCTTCAGGCTCGGCAGCTTCCTTCAGGGTCCGGGGCCGGTGTCGCAAGGCAACCTGGTCAGTGTCGGCGGGCGCCTCGCGGGCGCTGGCGCTGTCGTGGCCAACACCCCGTTCGTGGCGGCACCGTCCGACAAGCAGCCACAGGCTCCCTCCGGTGGCGGGATCGGCGCGATTCTCAGTCGCGCGATGCACCTCGGCCTGCGGTCGCCCGGTGACATCCTCGGTGTCGCGATTCTGTGGATGTTGCTGGCCGTACCGGCCTACCTTGCCGCGCGGCGCAGATTGCTCCTGGATCTGCCGCGTCTAACACCTAAGGGGAACTCGTGAGTCGCTGGGGGCCGTCTGTTGACGGCGCATTGACCACGCTCGGCGTCATCGGCGCGGGCGTTGTGATCCTGTCTGTCGTCGCGTTGCAGTCCGGGCCGGCCAGCGGCAACGGTGCGCTGAGCCCGGCCGGTGGCATCACCTCCAATCAGTCGGGTGTGCCGAGTCAGAACAACAGCAACGTGCCGGGTGTGACCTCTACGTCCGGCCCGAGCGCTCCGGGCGCGCCGGGAACCACGCAGGTCTTGCAGGGCGGCCACGTGGCAACCACGGCCAGTTGCGCTGCAGGCCAGAATGACGGTGCGACCGATCGCGGAATCAGCCGCACCAAGATCGAGCTCGGCGCGACCGTCGTCCAGTCCGGAATCGGCGCAAGCTTCCTCGGCCCGGTCGGAACTGCGCTCAACGCGGTGAAAAACCAGGTGAATCAGACCGGTGGCATTTGCGGCCGGAAGATCGACCTCACGCTCGTCGACGACGGCTGGGATTCCGTACGAGGTTTCCAATTCATTCAAAACCTCGTGCAAGACAAGGGAGTCTTCGCGCTGGCGGTCGACCCGTCATCGGAGGGTCTGCGGATCGCGAGCCAAAATCACTACTTCGCGAAGACCCACACGCCGGTGGTCGGCAGCGATGGCATGCTCAACGCGCAGTACACCGACCCGTGGGTCTGGCCAATCGCCGCTTCGACGGTGTCGACGATGCACATCATGGCGTACGACGCCTGCAACCGACTGCGTAAGCACCAGTTCAGCATCGTCTTCGACAGCAAGTATCACTTCGGCGTCGAAGGCGCGTACGCGTTCAACCAAGCGGTCAAGCGCTGCACGGGTCAGAACATCCCCGGATACTTCGACCCGTCAAAGGGCGGCGGCTGCAGCTCCCGGTTCTGTGCGATCGAGGCGGGGCAAACCAGCTACGACACCGAGAACAAGAGCTGGAACGACCAGTGCTTCAGTTCCGGCAGCGCCACGTGCGACTTCGTCGCGTTCCTCCTCGAGCCGAACGAGGCGCTTAACTTCTTGCGCAACGGCACTATGCAACACGTCGACAAGGGCATGGCCCAGACGCTGTTTACTCGCAGCTTTGCGAGCAGCTGCGGAAGCACCTGCGACGGTGCCATGGTCTGGACCGGTTACAACCCGCCGATCGAGCAGTTCGCAGGGCTCCCCGCGGTCAAGCAGTATGTGTCGACCGTTCAGTCGCAGAACCCGACGATCGATATCTTGAACCAGTTCCTCGAGGGCGGCTACGCCGGCATGGAGTTGCTGGTCGACGAACTCAAGAAGCTCGGTGCCCACCCGACCCGCGACGGTCTCGCCGCGCTGCTGGACCAGACCGACTACAACGACGGCCTCACCACGCCATTGAGTTGGCGCGCCGGCCATCACTTCGCGAACGGTGCGATGCAGGCGTTCTCGATCGAGTACAAGGGCGGCTTCGACGGCTTCCGCAATGTGACCGGTTGGGTCAAGGATCCATATCTCGGTCAGGACGTGAAGTAGCACCTTGCTCAGCGCACTCGTCTACCTCCTGCTCACGCTCCCCCTCATCGGGGCGTACGCGATGCTCGCGATCGGCATCGTGGTGATCTTCCGTGCCTCTCGGGTGCTCAACCTCGCCCACGGCGCGATGGCCATGGCGCCGACGTACCTCGTGTACACGTTGTCGAAGCACAACGTCCCCATGCTGTTCGCAGTGCCTCTCGGCATCGCGTTCGGCGCGCTCCTGGGCATCCTGACCGAGCGGTTGTTCGTACGGCCTCTTCGCCGGCAGGGCCCGACCGCGCAGACCGTCGGAACCATCGCGGTCTTCGGTGTAGTCGTCGCGGTGGTCGCGCGTATCTACGGCACCACGCCGCTCACCGGTCCGCGGGTGTTCCCCACGGGAGGAATCCGTCTGCAGGGCAGCACGCTGCTGTACGGCAATATCGGCCTGTTTCTCACGGCGATCGCCGTCACGATCGGCTTCGTCGCGTTGTTCCGCTTCACCAACCTCGGCCTCGCGTTGCGAGGCTCGGCGGACAACCGCACAGCGGCGGCACTCGTCGGGATCAATCCGGAGCGCGCGGCGATAACGGCGTGGGTGATCGGTGGCTCGCTCGCCGCGCTGGCCGGCATCCTGCTCGGCGGGGTGACCAGCCTGTCGCCGTACTCGCTCGCGTTCCAGATGCTGCCGGCGTTCGTCGCCGCGCTGATGGGTGGTCTCAGCAGCCTCGGCGGCGCGTTGCTCGGCGCGGTATTCGTCGGCGCGTTGACGGGCGTCGTTCCCAGCCTCGGGCTCATCAGCTTCTTCCGGCCGCTGACCAGCCAGCTCGGCATTTCGCAACTCGTCCTGACCGTCTTTGCGCTTGCCGTCATGTACCTGCGTGGCACCCGGTACAGCTCCTCGGACATTCGCGAAGTCGCGGCGAGCAACAACGACTCGGCCGGTGGGCGACGGCTCTACCACCTCGACGACGCTCCCCGCCACCCGTGGCGTCGGTTCCTCAACTATGCCGTGCTGGTCATACTTATCGCCTGGCCTTTCCTGCATGCGCCGTTCTCGTTGCTGGGCGACGCGATCCAAGCCGGCCTGTACGTCGTTGCGGCGAGCTCGATCGTCTTGCTCACCGGATGGGTAGGCCAGATCTCCCTGGCGCAGGCCACCTTCGTCGGAGTCGGCGCGTTCGGCTGCGCGATCGTGATCCGTGACACCGGTCTGCCGTTCCCGCTCAACCTTCTGGTCGGCGCGCTGATCGCCGGCGCCGCCGCCGCCATCCTCGGCACCATCGCGTTGCGCGTGCGTGGTCTTTATCTCGCGGTGGCAACCCTCATCTTCGCCTATATGGCCGACCAGTACTTGTTCGTCGCACCATGGTTCGCCGGATCGGGCGGTGTCTCGACGGTCAACGTGAAGACGATCGGCAAACCGGGCACCTACCCGTTCTTCGACATGTCCGACCGCAGGACGTTCTACTTCGTGGTCCTCGCGGTGGCCGCGTCGGTGCTGTTCATTCTCGCCAACCTCCGTGACTCAAAGAGCGGACGCGCGTTCTTCGCGATCCGAGGATCGGAGATGGCGGCTGCGTCGCTCGGCATCGACGTCCAGCGCTACAAGTTGGCTGCCTTCGCGGTCTCGGGCGCGATCGCCGGGCTCGCCGGCAACTTGCTGCTCATCGGGCAGGGCACCGTGGTCAGCGACGAGTTCACCATCAACGCGTCCCTGCTCTATCTCGCGATCGCGGTGGTCGGTGGGCTGCAGAGTCTCGGCGGTGTGGTCGCTGCGTCGGTCTTGTTCGCGGGACTCAACGAACTCTTCTACCGCGTCACGGCGTTGAGCGGTTACCTCGAAGTCGTGTCGGCCGGGTTGCTCGCGGTCGTACTGCTGCTCTATCCCGGCGGCCTGGCTCGTGTTCCGGTCGACGTCAAAGAACGATGGTTGCGCATCCGGGCGGCGTGGCAGAGCGCGCACCTGGGCGAGCACGACGATGCCCATGCTTCCGCGTTGACGACCGCTGTCGCGCGGGCCCAGCGTTACTGGACGCGTGCGACGAGCGTGCTCCCGAGTCGCCGCGATGCCGACGCTCCCGATCGCACGACGAAGCTTGCGCGGCCGGAGCTGCTCCCGCTGGTTGCCGCACCGGCGGTGCACAGCGGTGGCTCGCTCATCCCGGCGCAGTCCCTCAACGGAAACGCCGCGACGGTCGCCGCCTCGACGATGGTCGCCGACCTCTCGCGCTTCGGTGAGGGTGCCGGTGTAGAGATCGAGGACAGCAAGACGCCGATTCTGGAGGCGCGTGACATCCGGGTCGAGTTCGACGGGCTCGTCGCGGTCGATCATGCGAGTCTCCAGCTGCGTCCCGGGCAGATCGTCGGCCTCATCGGTCCGAACGGCGCGGGCAAAACCACGCTGTTCAACGCAATCTCCGGTTTGGTCCAGCCGACGTCGGGGTCGGTCCATCTGTTCGGGCAGGACATCACCGGACGCGGCGTTCACGAGCGCGCGAAGCTCGGGCTCGGCCGGACCTTCCAAGCCATCCAGCTGTTCTCGCAGCTCACGGTTTACGAGAACCTTCTCGTCGCCACACACGCCAACAACGAATCGGGCATGTTCGACCACGTCGCGCTGACCCGAAGCGGCCTTCGCCACGAAGCCGCGGCCGAGGCCGTCGTACGGCGCGTCGTCGATGCCATGGGACTCGCCGACGTCGCCGACCGCAACGTCGCGGGGCTTCCGTTCGGCACCCTTCGCCAGGTCGAGATCGCGCGCACGATCGTCACCGGCTCGCCGATCGTGATGCTCGACGAGCCCGCGTCCGGCCTCGACAACGCCGAGACCGACCGGCTCTCGGAATTGCTCTACGGGTTGCGCGATCGGCTCGGGCTCACCCTCTTGCTGATCGAACACGACGTCCGCATGGTCACGCAGGTGTCGGACTACATGTACGTCCTCGTGTACGGCAAGATCGTCTCGGAAGGTCTTCCCGCCGACGTGCGGCGCGACCCGGTCGTCACCGCCGCGTATCTCGGGGAGCCCGACACGGCCGACCATCAGGAGCCGCAGAAGGCGAAGAAGGCGCAAGAGTCTCTCGAGGCGGCGGTGCTGTGAGCGAGTCACTTCTCACCGTTCGCGACCTGCACGTCGCCTACGGACAGGTCGTCGCCCTCCGTGGCGTCAACCTGCACGTGGACGACGGCGAGATCGTCGCGATCGTCGGGGCCAACGGCGCAGGCAAGTCGACGCTGCTCAAAACCATCACCGGGTTGCTCTCACCACGCTCGGGCGCGATCACCTTCGATGGCGACCTGATTCACGGCCGGCCGGCGTACGAGCTCATCAATCGCGGAATCGCCATGCTGCCCGAGGGCCGCGAGTTGTTCCGTGAGATGACGGTGCTCGAGAACCTCCACCTCGGCTGCTGGGTGAACCGCCGGGACACGAAACTGCGCAACGAGCGCGTGGAGGAAGTGTTCAACTACTTCCCGCGCTTGCGCGAGCGCGCGCACCAGCGCGCCGCGACGTTGTCCGGTGGCGAGGCACAGATGCTCGGCGTCGGCCGCGCGCTGATGTCCAACCCGCGGCTGCTCCTGGTCGACGAGTTGTCCCTCGGACTCGCGCCGCTCGTCGTCGCCGAGTTGTTCGAAATCCTCAAGACCGCGAACCGCCGCGGCATGAGCATCGTGATCGTCGAGCAGTTCGTCCACCTGGCGCTCGGCAACTCCGACCGCGCGTACGTGTTCGCGAAGGGCGAGGTCGTCGCGACCGGCGGAAGCGCGGACATCCTCAACGATCCAGAGCTCGGCGCGGCATACCTCGGGAGTTCGACCGAGACCGCGCCGCCCCCGCGTACGGCGCCGAAGAAGCGGCCCGCGAAGCGGTTGTCCCGAGCGGGACAATGAGGGCGGCGCGGCGGCCCACAGTCCTCGCGCTTCCGGCTCTGCTGCTCGCCGCAATTGTCGTCGTCCTGGTGCTGGTTTCGCTGACCTCGCAATCGTCGCCGGCATTGACGGCGCATCAGCTCAACGCATACCAGGCCGCGATCACGCCGGCCATGCGCGATGGCGGTGCGACCGTCCAGGAAGGAATGAAGCCGGCGATCAGCGACCTCGTGGACCAACACGTCGTGCCGCCGAAGAACATGGTCGGCGAAGCAGAAGGCTGGGTGGTAAGCCTGCAGGCCGACCGTAAGACCGTCGCGGCCGTGCACGTACCGAAGGCGTTGGCGCAGGCGCAGCGATTGTTCCTCGTCGCGCTCGACCACTACATCGAGGCGGCACGGGATTTCGGTATTGCCGCAGGAGACGCATCGACTCGGCAACAATGGCTGCAGAAGGTGTACGCGGCCGGAACCGCGGGCGATCAGACATACGACGAAGCGAGCGGAATTCTTCAAAATTGGCGACGCACGTTGGGGCTGCCGAGCAGCCCCGACTTTCCTGGAGGTGGCTAGTCATGCTCGGCGTTCTTTGTCCTCGTGGGAGCCGACGGGCTCATTTCGGCCCGTGGCCGCGTCTCGTGGTGAGCGTGGTCGCGGTAGTCGTCGCCGGTAGCGCCTGCTCCTCCGGCGGGAAGGTCGCGGCCGATCAGTCGTCGCCGCCGGTGAGCCCGACGACCTCGATGAGTCCAACGACGACACCGTCAGGACAGCCGTCAGGAGCGACGAGCACGCCGCCGAACGGATCGGCCTCGTCGAGCAGCACGTCGGCGCCTGCGGCGAGCGCGAGCGCCGGCGGGTCGGCGACGCCGTCGGCGAGCCCGTCGCCGCTTCTGATGACCGCAACGCTCGCGCACTCCTGCCTACAGCCCGGACACACCCAGTCACTGCACCTCCACACGCTGCCGAAGTCGGCGGTCATCTACGACAGCATCTACTCCGACGGTCACGACGGAGCGGTCTATGGCGGTCGCGGAACGGGCGGGCAGACGGATGCGCAGGGCAATTACGACGCCACCTGGACCGTCGTGCCCGGCGCGCCGCTGGGCAAGGTCAAGGTCGAGGTTGTTGCGGCAGCGAGAGACGGCCAGACCGGATCACGCGAGCTGTACTACGTGTTGAAAGCCATCTGCTGATCCCGCCCTCTGGCCCGCTCGCTCACTTCTGGAGGTTGCGGCTCTAGGTCGACGATGCGCATATCAACGCCCAAGGAGCCATCCGTGGGACCAGGGTTCGATGGGTGGCTTCGGGTGGATCGCGAAGCGGCTGCGACCACCGGCCGCCGAGACGGCGCTGCGGGGAAATCGGCCTTGGACTTGACCGTGGGCGAGGGAGTTGCGACGGGCTCATGACGGCGGTGGCAGCACGGCAATCCCGGGCGTGCGGCCTGGATCAGACAACCCGCAACCTACCTTCCGTTATGGCCGTTTTGGCCCTAAAATTTGTTGATCTGAACCCAGTTCGGACCGTGACCGCTGATGCTCGCGGATCGTTATGGATGTCGGGATGCCCCGACCAGGACAGAGAAGGCGCCACATGTCGATCACCGAAGACGTCAGCGACCCGTCTGTGCGCGCCTTGTTGGTCCGGAGGAGAGTTGGTTTGTCCAGACGATTGACTCTGTTGGTAGGCGCGATGCTCGCGGTCGTGCCCTGCGTCATTCACGCCTCGGCGGACACTCCGCCTGCGGATCCGCCGACCCCCCGGCTTGGTTGCACGCACGCAATCAACGACGCGACGGACGACGCGAAGCCGGACTTCACCAGCGCCGGCCCCACTCCTGGCACGACGTCCAACGATGGCCTCGACATCGAGATGGTCGATGTGCGGCTGACCGACACGCAGCTCCAGGTGTTCCTGGCGATCAAGCGCATCCCTCTTCCGTCCGGAATGGCTGCGGACGAGGGCCTCTACCGCTACCGGATCAATTTCGCTTACGGCGGCAAGACCTTCACGTACGGCATCGAGCAGGACAACCCGACGTGGCCGGCTGCGACCTACCCAACGGATAGTTCGGATTACCCGATCATGAACATGGGTGTCGATCCGGCGTCTGACCTCAAGTCCGCCTCGACTGGCGTCATTCGTCAAGGTACGGCGCCTGACCCGAGTTGGATCATCTTCACCTCGTCCCGGGACAAGGTCGAGCAGATCCTTGGTGCAAAGATCCCGGACGGCGCCGCGTTCACCAATGTCGCGGTGACGACGCAGATCTACACGTCGCCCGAGCTGCATTCGACCAACGACGGTCTCGACAATCTGACGGCTGCGCAGGACTCGTTCATCGTCGGCGGCGACGCTGGTGACTATTGCTTCGGCCCGCCGCCCACGAGCCTCGGTTCGGTCAGTGTCGCTCCGGCCGACGTCACGGACACCTCGACAATGAGCGCGGTCCTGCTCGACGAGAACAACAAACCGCTGGCCGGCAAGCCGCTGACCTTCGCCGTCAACGACGGCACCGGCAGGACCGTCACGGCGACCACCGACGCCAACGGCAAGGCGACCGCCGTCTACGGGCCGATCAAGTCGCGCGCCGGCACGTACCCCGTGACGGTCAGCTTCCCGGGCGAGACGACCCTCAAGGCGTCGACCGCTACCGGCACGTTGAAGGTCGCCGCGGAGGCCTCCTCGTTCAAGCCGTTGAAGGTCACGAAGCCGTCGTCGAAGACGCGGACGGTGACGGCAACGCTCGTCGACGACAGCAACCACCCGATCGGCGGCGTCACCATCACGTGGTACGTCAACGGCAAGAAGGTCGCCAACGCCAAGACCGCCAGCAACGGCACGGCGGTACTGAAGTCCGCGAAGCCGGGTCAGACCGTCCAGGCGAAGTTCGCCGGCGTCTCGGGAATGTTCCTCGCCGCCAACTCGAAGGCCGCGAGGGTCTAGGCGGCCACGAACATCCGGTGCCCCCGGAAGGATTCGAACCTTCGCACACGGTTTAGGAAACCGATGCTCTATCCCCTGAGCTACGAGGGCGCGCTCATCAGGGTATGTGCCCTGACACGGCCGGCGAGCCGAGCGGCCGGGCGGTCCTGCGAGCGTGCCCGGATACGGTGAGGTCATGGCGCAACGCAACGCACCGGTCTGGCTCACGGCCCTGCTCGTCCTGGCCGGCGTGCTGCTGATCGTGATCGCGGTCGTCTACTTCGTCGAACCGGCGCACTCGCTGCCGTCGTTCTTCCCCGGCCACGAGGCGCACGCGACCAAGCACCACACCAAGCACGGCATCGCTGCGCTGCTCGTCGGGCTGGCTGCGTTCGCGGTCGCGTGGATCTCGACCGGCACCAAGAAGGCGCAGCCGGCGGCTTAGGCGAAGTGGGCGACGCTCACGATGCCGGCGATGAAGCAGTACACCCCGAACGGTCGCAGGCTGCGGTTCTCGAAGTAGCGGGTCAGGAACCGCACCGCGAGGTACGACGCGATCCCGGCGAGGACCGCGCCGACGATCGTCGGCCCGCGCATCTGCGCCGCGGCCGGTTTCGCGAGGTCGGGGAGCTTCAGCACCCCGGCCGCGAGGATCACCGGCGTCGCGAGCAGGAACGCGAAGTTCGCCGCCGACTCGTGGTCCAGGCCGCGTACCAGCCCGGCGACCATCGTGATCCCGGAACGGCTGATTCCGGCCAGCAGCGCGAAGCTCTGCGCGATGCCGACCGCGACCGCATCCCGCCAGCCGACCTTCGCGACGACGAGATCTTCGCTCTGCTCGACCCGGGCCGAGCCGGCATCGGCCGATCGCGACTGCGAAGCCGCCCGGACCACCGAATCAGCCGCCCGGCGCCGCCGGATCAACTGCTCGCCGGCCAGCAGGATGATGCCGTTGATCGTGAGGAACACCGCCGCGGCCAGCGGCTTCGCGAACAGCACGCGCAGCTGGTGCTCCAGCGCGAGCCCGAGCACCCCGACCGGGATCGTCGCGACGACGATCAGCCACGCCAGCCGTTCGATCGGCGTCTCGATCGAGCGGCGGACGAGGCTGGTCCAGAGGCCGTTGAGGATGCGCAACCACGCGCGCAGGTAGAAGACGATCAACGCCAGCGCGGTGGCGACGTGGGTCGCGACGATGAAGGCGAGGTACGGCTGCGCGGAGTTGCTTTTCGATTGCTCGGTGACGAGATGTCCCCAGCTGCCGCCGACCCAGGCGGGGACGAGGATCGAGTGGCCGAGACTGGACACCGGGAACAACTCGGTGACGCCCTGGAGCAGCCCGATCGTCGCCGCTTGCAGGTAGCTGAGGTCGGACATCCTGAGCACCGTATCGAGCCGGGCAAGCCCGGCGAACGGCGGGCAATTGTTTTCCGGTCCGCATGACTGGGAGCGTTTCCCGCCGTACGGTGAGGATCGGATTACCGGAAGAGCCGGTTTGCCAGGAACCCGGATTTCCAGGAACCCGGATTTCCAGGAACCCGGATTTCCAGAAACGGAGGGCGGCGGTGCTCGGCGAGGTCGACGTTCGACCCGAGGTCACGGTCCTCGTGCTGCACGGCGAGCTCGACATCGTGACCGTTGCCGAGGTGCGCGCGCTGCTCGACGAAGCCGGCGCTCCCGGCTGCACCCGGCTCGTCATCGACCTGCGCGACGTGCCGTTCGTCGACGTCCTCTGCCTGTCCGCCATTCTCGCCACCGTCGACCGGTTGCGGGATATGGGCGGTGAGGCATCCGTCGTCGGGGCGAGCAAGCCGGTACGGCGGATGTGCGCGCTGCTGGGCGCGGACGACGCGCTCGTCCTCCAGATTCCCGATCAGCGCGCGGCCGCCGGCTAGTAGGGCGTCGCGGGCTGCGTTCTCGCCGTTCGGCAGACTGGACGCGTGAGCGACGAGACCAGGCCGTGGCAGCGGCGGGATGACGACGATCGCATCCTCGACGACCGCTACCGGCTCGGGCCACGGCTCGGCGGCGGCGGCGTCGCCGACGTCTTCCGGGCCGAGGACGAGCGGTTGGCCCGCCCGGTCGCGGTGAAGCTGTTCCGCGGCGACGCGGCCGAGCAGTTGCAGCGGCACGAGGCGGAGATGCGCACCCTCGCCAGCCTCGAGCATCCCAACCTGGTCAGCGTCTACGACGCGGGCACGACCGACGACACCAATCAGCCCTACCTCGTCATGCAACTCATCGACGGTCACACGCTGGCCGACGAGCTGCGCGACGGCCCGCTGCCGGCCGAACGTACGGCGCGCTACGGCGCGGCCATCGCCGACGCGCTCGCCTACGTGCACGCGCAGGGCTTCGTCCATCGCGACGTGAAGCCGGCGAACGTGCTGATCGCGAACGACGGGCGGGTGCACCTCGCCGACTTCGGCATCGCGCGTCTCGTCGACTCGGCCCACGTCACGCGCACCGGCGAGGTCCTCGGCACGCCGGCGTACTTCGCGCCGGAGCAGGTCGCGGGGGAGGGGGTCGGCGCGCCGACCGACATCTACAGCGTCGGCGTCGTGCTGCTCGAATGCCTGACCGGCACTCGTGCGTTCGAAGGAACCGCGATGGAGGTCGCGGTCGCGCGGCTCGCGCGCGATCCCGAGGTGCCGGATCGGTTGCCGGCCACCTGGCGACGATTGCTGCGGGCGATGACGACGCGCGATCCGGCGCACCGCCCGACGGCGACACAAGTCGCAGATGCGCTGCGGGCGATCGCGTCCGGCGCGGACGATCGGACCGTCACGCTGCCGCCGCCGGCCCCGGCGACGACGGTGATGCCGGCCGCCACGACGGTGATGCCGGCGACGACCGCGGCGGGTGAGACGATCATCCGGCGCACGGCGCCCGCGCCGTCGCGGCGCCGGTTCAACCCGGCGATCGTCGTCGTGGCGTTGCTCGTCGCGGTGGCGGCCGCGGTCGCGATCGGCGTCGCGGTCGCACGCAACCAGAACGGGACCCCGGCGTCGTACCAGCCCGGTCAGCCGGCGCTGCACCAGCCGCTGGAAACACACATGGAGGACCTCGAAAAGTTGGTGCGACCGTGAGGGTCAGCGCCGTTGCCGGCGTCGCGACCGCCGTCGTATGTGCCGTCGTGACGACGGGTTGTTCGACCCGTCCGGGTGACCTCACCGCGGCGGCGGAGCGCGTGCTCGCGCCGAAGGTCCAGCAGATTCGCGAGATCGCGGCGACCGGAAACTACGACCGGTTGGCGCGGGCGGTCGCCCAGCTGAAAGTCTTGGTGGAGAAGGAAAAATCGCTCGGCCAGGTCAGCGGTCAGCGGGCCGTGGCGATCGAGGACGCAGCGGACACGCTGCTCAACGACTTGACGCCGGCACCCAGCCCGACACCAACACCAACCCCGACCCCGACGACGGCCTCGCCGTCGCCCACCCCGACGCCAACCCCGACCCCGACACCGACGCCGACTCCCACACCCACCCCCACGACGACGGCCCCGACGCCGATCATCTCGTTCAGCCACTCCTAGGGAATCAGCTTTCCCGGGTTCAGGATGCCGCGCGGGTCGACGGCGTCCTTGACCGCCCGCAGCATCGCCACGCCGACCGGTCCGCCGAGGTCGCGCTCGACGTAGTCGCGATGCGCGGTGCCGACCGCGTGGTGATGCGAGATCGTCCCGCCCGCGGTCACGATCGCCTGGTTCACCGCGGCCTTCGCGTCGAGCCACTGCTCGACCCGCCGGCGCGGATCCGCACTCGCGATGACGGTGAAGTACAGCGACGCGCCGGTCGGGTAGATATGCGACACGTGGCAGCCGACGACGGCTCCGTCGCCGAGGCTCATCCGCAACGCGACTCGCACCGCGTCGTACACCTTCGGCAGGTTCGTCCAGGTCGCCGCGGTCTCCAACGTCTCCGCGAGCGCGCCGGCGTCGAGCAACGTGTCGCGCAGCATCGGCGCGGCGAATCGGTTGCGCTCCCACGCTTTTCCGGCGCTCGCGCCGAGCGGCGCGCCATGGTGATCGCGCAGGATCTCGGCGACGTGGTCGCGTCGATACCGGACGTCGCCGGCGCTGCCCTCGTAACCGGTGACGACCAGGCAGCCCTCGCGGACGCCGCGGAGCCGGAGGTAGGTCGACAGCAGCCGCTTCGCGGTGTTCCCGGCGCTCGACATCGTCATCGAGACGACCGTCTCGTTCGGATCCGAGAGCCGGACGACGTCCGGGTGCGGGCCGTCCTGCGCCATCCGCCGGAACGCGGCCAGGCCGGCGTCCCACGACGGCACCATCCAGCCTTCGAACGTGCGCACCGCAGGGGTACGGCGCACCCGCATCGTCACCTCGGTCACGACGCCGAGCGTTCCCTCGGAGCCGAGGACGAGCCGGCGCAGGTCCGGTCCCGCGGCGCTGCCACCGATCGGTTCGAGCACCAGCTCGCCGGCCGGCGTCGCCATCCGCAACCCCGCGACGAGATCGTCGATGCGCCCGACGCCGGTCGACGCCTGACCGGCCGACCGGGTCACGACGTACCCGCCGAGCGACGCGCGCTCGAAGCTCTGCGGCACGTGCCCGAGGGTCAGCCCGTGCTCGGCGAGCAGCCGTTCGGCGTCGGGCGTGCGGATGCCGGGCTCGAACGTCGCGAGCATCGACGTCTCGTCGAGCGCGAGCAGCCGATCCATCCGGGAGAGATCGAGCGCGATGAGCCCGGTGCACCGGCCGCGCTCGGCGTCGAGCCCGCCGACGACGCTGGTGCCGCCGCCCCACGGCACGACCGCGACGTAGTCATCGGCGCAGATGCGCAACAACTGCCCGACCTCGGCCGCGTCGCGTGGGAGTACGACGGCGTCGGGCGCCTGCCCGGCGTCGCCCGCGCGCCGGCGGACGAGGTCGGCGTATGCCTGACCGCCCGCGTGCCTCGCCCGCGCTTCGTCGTCGGTCAGCACGCCGCCGTCGCCGACGACTTCGGCCAGCCGGGCGGCGACGGTACGGCGCAGCCGCGACCGCGGCAGCTCGGCCGCGTCGATCGAGGCGGGCGTCGTCGGCGTGAGTGCGCCGAGCCGTGACTCCAGCAGCTCGCGTGCCGCGGCGGGCAACTCCGGCTGCGTCGTACCCCAGGATGTCCAGCTCGGCTGCATGCGCTACAGTGTGACATATGACGTCTCAACGTCACAACATCGAAGATCGAGCCGCGCGGGAGATTCCGGAAGCGATCCTCGACGCGACTCGCGCCGCCGTGCTCGCCGTCGGCGTCCGCCGGACCACGCTGACCGACGTCGCCCGCCGCGCCGGCGTCAGCAGGATGACCGTCTACCGTCTCGTCCCCGACGTCAACACGTTGATCCTCGAACTGATGACCCGCGACCTCGGCGCGGTGCTCCTCGCCGCCGAGACGGCCGCGCGACGGCGCCGGACCGCGCGCAGCCGGCTGGTCGCAGTCGTGGTCGAGGTCTGCCGGCGGCTGCCCCGCGAGCCGCTGTTACGCCGCGTGCTCGACGTCGATCCGGAGTTGCTACTGCCCTACCTGACCGACCGCTGGGGCGCGACGCAGCGGCTCGCGATCGGCCACGTCCGGCGCATCGTCACCGAGGGCCACGCCGACGGCTCGATCCGGCGCGGCGACGCCGAGACGACGGCCCGCATGCTCGTCCTGCTCGTCACGCCGTACGTCGTCTCGCGCGGTCTGATGTCCGGGCTCGACTCGTCCGCCGTGACGGCGGAACTCGAGCGCTTGGTCGATCGGTGGCTGCGGCCGTGAGCAACCGGCTCAACGCGGCCCGCCGCGCGCGCGACCTCGAGGCGATCGGCGGCGACGTCGTCGACCTGCTCGTCGTCGGCGGCGGTGTGACCGGCACTGGGGTCGCGCTCGACGCGGCCGCGCGCGGGCTTTCCGTTGCTCTGATCGAGAAATCCGACCTCGCCGCCGGCACCAGCCGCTGGTCGAGCAAGCTCGCGCACGGCGGCCTGCGCTACATCGTCGCGGGACAGATCGGTGTCGCCTGGGAGTCGGCGGTCGAGCGCAACCATCTGGTCCGCACGATCGCGCCGCACCTCGTCGAGCCGATGCGATTCGTCATCCCGGATCTGCCCGGATATCCGCGCGGCAACAAGGCGCTCGCCCGGACCGGCTTCGGCATCGCCGACCTGCTGCGGGTCGCGTCGCGGACACCGAAGCAGTTGCCGCGCACCCGCTGGGTCGGCCCGGACGAGACGACGCGGCTGGTGCCGTCACTGCAATCCGACGTGCGCGGCGCGTTCGTCAGCGTCGACGGCGCGCTGGAGGACGACGCACGGCTCGTCGTCGCGATCGCGCGCACGGCCGCGTCGTACGGCGCGCGCATCCTCACCCACTGCCGCGCGCTCGACGTCGCGCGCGACGGCGCGCGCGTGCGGGACGAGATCGCCGGTACCGAGTTCGACGTACGAGCGCGCGCCGTCGTCGTCGCCGCGGGAGTGTGGTGCGGCGGCCTCGTCGACGGCGTTCCGTTGCAGCCGAGCAAGGGCGCGCACGTGCTGGTCGACGCCGCGGCGTTGGGTTTGCCGGTCTGCGCGTTCAACGTCCTCGTGCCGGGCAGCCGCAACCGGTTCGTGTTCGCCGTACCGCGACCTGACGGCACCGTGCAGGTCGGCCTCACCGACGACGCCGTCGACGAGGTCGTCGACGAACCCGACGTGACGACGGCCGAAGAGTCGTTCCTGCTCGACACGTTGAGCTCAGCCTTGCGCCGGCCGGTGACGGGCGCCGACGTCGTCGGTCGGTTCGCCGGACTGCGGCCGCTGCTCGGCCCGACGCACGGCGGCGGAAGCGCGCACGGCAGCACCGGTGCGGATCTGTCCCGACGGCACGCGCTGCTCGACCGCGACGGGGTGTGGGTGCTCGTCGGCGGCAAGCTCACGACCTACCGCCGGATGGCGCAGGACGCCGTCGACGCGGTGACGAGGTCGCTGGGGATCGACCGGCCGTGCCCGACGACGTCGTTGCCGCTGGTCGGTGCGGGGTCCGGGCGCCGCGACCGCGCGCATCGGTTGGCTCGCCGGTTCGGGGCCGAGGAGACGCTCGTCGCGGCAGCCGGTGAGCAGGCGCCGATCGCGCCCGGTGTTCCGGCGCTGCGGTGCGAGGCGCAGTGGGCAGTGCAGGCGGAGGGTGCGATCACCGTCGCCGATGTCGAACGGCGGCTGCGGCTCGACCTCGTTCCGGCGTGGGCGGCGGCGGCGAAGCCCTACGTCGACGAGGTAGTGGCCGCGTCAGCCGATTGACACGCTCTCGTCGGCGGGCTCGCGTTGGGCCGGCACCCGCCAGACGCCCGAACGCACCCGGATCGCGCCGACCGCGCGGTCGACGTCTTCGTCGTCGGGTCCGGAGACCATGCCGATCGGGCGGAGCATCCGGTCGCGGCAGACCAGCGTGACCGTGCGCGGCGCCATCACGCCCCAGAGCAGGAAACGCACGGCGCCGGTCGCCGGCTCGACGGTCACCGTGTGCAGGTCGGCCCACGGAACGTCGGCGTCGTAGAGCACCCCGCGAACCCGTACGCCGGACTCGCCCACCGTGACCGACGCGGTGAGCAGCCGGTACGACGTCCAGCAGGCGAGTGCGATCGCCGCGGCGGCGGCGACGCGAACTGCGACCGGCGGCGTGCCGAGGGTCAGCAGGCGGACGCAGGCGACGACGAGGAGCCCGGGGAGGATCGCGAGCGCGCGCGGCACTGTCCGGTGCGTCACCACGATCTCGGCCATACAGCGAGTGTCGCCGCCGGCGCGTCGTTCCCGAAGGAAAGTTCGGACAAATCGTCCGAACGGATGACCCTCAGCGGATGTACGTCCCGCTGATCGCGCGGGCGATGACCAGTCGCTGGATCTCCGAGGTGCCCTCGAAGATGGTGTAGATCTTCGCGTCGCGGTGCATCCGCTCAACCGGGTACTCCCGGGTGTAACCGTTGCCGCCGAGGATCTGGATCGCCTGCTCGGTCACCCAGACCGCCGTCTCGCCGGCGAACAGCTTGCACTGCGAACCCTCGGCCGCATCGAACGACTTGCCCTGGCGGGCCATCCACGCCGCCCGCCACACCAGCAGACGCGACGCGTCGATGCGCGTCTTCATGTCGGCGAGCTTGAACGCGATGCCCTGGTTCTCGATGATCGGCCGGCCGAACTGGACCCGCGTCTTCGCGTAGTCCAACGCGACTTCGTACGCCGCCCGCGCGATGCCGACCGCCTGCGCGCCGACCGTCGGCCGGGTGCGTTCGAACGTCGCCATCGACGGCTGCGAGCGACCGGTGCGCAGCCCTTCGCGGGCGCGGTTGAGCCGGTCGTCGAGCTTTTCCTTGCCACCCAACAGGAATTTCGACGGCAACCGCACGTTGTCGAGCACGACCTCGGCGGTGTGCGACGCGCGGATCCCGTGCTTTTTGAACTTCTGACCCTGCGACAGGCCCTTCGTGCCCGGCGGTACGACGAACGACACCTGCCCGCGGGTGCCGAGCTCCGGATCGACCGAGGCGACGATGACGTGCCAGTCGGCGATGCCGCCGTTGGTGGCCCACGTCTTGGTGCCGTTGAGCACCCACTCGTCCGTGGCTTCGTCGTAGACCGCGCGGGTCTTCATCGCGCCGACGTCGCTGCCCGCATCGGGCTCCGAGGAGCAGAAGGAGCCGAGCTTCACGTCCTCCGGCGTGCCGTACATCGCGGGGACGAACTCGCCGACCTGCTCGTTGGTGCCATTGGCGCTGACGGCGGCTGCGGCCAGGCCGGTGCCCATCAGTGCGAGGCCGATGCCGGCGTCGCCCCAGAACAGCTCCTCCTGCGCAATGACCATGCCGAGGCCGGTGTCGTCGAACCACTGTTGCGCCATGAAGTCGATCGAGTAGATGCCGACCTTCGCGGCTTC
>JAICXQ010000005.1 GCA_025980325.1 Frankiales bacterium | reverse complement strand
GCGCCGCGCGCAACGTGAACTCGCGGCCGGTGCGGGTGAGCAGCATCGCTTCGCAGCCGGCGAGCTCGATCGTCGCCGGCAGCAGGTCGATGCCGTCAGCGGTACGGACGACGGCCATGCCGGCGGAGACGCGCCCGAGCAGCACGTCGTGCGCGGAGATCTCGACCGTTTCGGGGTCGAGGCCGAGCGAGAACGTCAGGCAGGCCTGCGGGTCGAGGTCGACGACCAGAACGCGGCGGCCGAGCTCGACCAGCGCGGCGGCGAGGGACGCGACCGTCGTGGTCTTGGCGACGCCGCCCTTCTGGTTGGCGACGGCGATGACGCGGCACTGGTTCACGAGGTCAGCGGATCCGTTCGGCTCGTGTACGGGCGTCCGGAGACCCGACTCTACCGGCCGGTGCAAGAGCCCGGCCAGCCAGTGGCGGGATGAGTGTCCTCGCGGTCAGTTCATATGCAACGCTGGGTTAGTGCCCGCCGACGCCGGCCTGTTCGGGCCCGACAGCGTGACCTGGCGCGTGCACGCCGATCCGGTCCTGTGGATCGCGGGCATCCGTGCGCTGTTGCTGCAGGCGGTGCATCCGGCCGCGATGGCCGGCGTGCTGCAACACTCCGACTTCCGTGCCGATCCCTGGGGCCGGTTGCGGCGGACGGCGGACTACGTCGGCGTCGTCACGTTCGGCTCCGCGGCCGAGGTCGAGGCGATCGGCCGGCGGGTACGCGGGCTGCATGCGACCGTCCGCGGCACCGACGGCGCCACCGGCGTGAGCTACCGCGCCTCCGATCCGCATTTGCTGCGCTGGGTGCACTGCTGCGAGGTCGAGTCGTTCCTCACGACCTACCAGCGGGCCGGCGGCGGCCTGTCCCCGGCCGAGGTCGATCGCTACTACGCCGAGCAGACCCGGGCGGCCGCGGTCGTGGGCCTCGACCCGGCGCAGGTGCCGTCGTCGGCGGACGAGATGGCGGCGTACTTCGACCGGATGCGCCCCGAGCTGGCGGTCGACCATCGGGCCCGGCAGGTCGTGGCCTACGTCATCCGGCCGCCGATGCCGCGCTGGGTGGCGCTGGCGACACCGGCCCGACCCGCGTGGGCGGGCGTCGCCGGGCTCGCCGCCGCGCTGCTGCCCCGCTGGGCCCGGCGGCTCTACCGGATGCCGGGGCTGCCCACGACCGATGCCTCGGCGACCGCCGCCGTCCGGGCGTTGCGGCTGGCCGGCGGCCGGGCGCCGGAGCGCCTGCGGGAAGGCCCGCACCTGCGCGCCGCCTGCGCCCGGCTCGGCCTGGCCTGAGCCCGAGCGCCCCGGAGATCAGTCTTCGTCGTCGAGCGGGGCGATGTCTTCGGCCAGCCCGGCCCACGACGCCCGCGGCGCGGCGGCGGCCCGGCCTTCGGCGCAGTGTGCGGCGAAGTCGCACCAGCCGCACATCGGCCCGGCCCGCGGCGGATAGACCGCGTCGACGTCTTCGCCGGTGGCGATCCTGGCCGGTGCGGCGGCCGCCTCGGCGGCGATGTCGTGCGCCCGCCCGAGCTGCCGGTCCAGCGTCGCCTCGGTGTGCTCCCAGCGCACGACCCGGCCGGTCGGCAGGTGATGCAGCTCGACCGCGAGGCACCGGGTGCGCAAGGTCCGGGCCGCGGCCGCGGCGTACAGCGCGAGCGCTAGCGAACCGCGCGCGTCGTCGGTCGTCAGCACGTGGCGGCCGGTCTTGTAGTCGACGACGACGAGCTCGTTACCGCGCCGGTCGAGCCGGTCGATCCGGCCGGAGAACGCCAGCGTCGGCGTGCGCATCGCGACGGTCCGCTCGACACCGACCGGTTCGTCGTACGGGTCGAGCCGCTCGGCGTACGCGCTGACCATCTCGACCGCGCGCTCCCGCCACTGCAATGCCTGCTCGTCGTCGCGGAATCCGAGCCCGATCCACTTGGACCGCACGAGCGCACCGGCCGACACCGGCGTACGCCGCTGCACCGGCAGCGACCACCATGCCGCCAGCGCCGCGTGCACGCTCGCGCCGACGCTGTTGTGCGCCCATGGCGGGCCCTTGGCCGGCGGCGGGCGGTCGACGTAGACGAACTTGTAGCGCCGCGGGCAGTCCAGCCACGTCGACAGGCGCGAGGGCGTGGCGCTGAACAACCGGGCCGGCATCCCGGCGAGGTCCAGCTGCGTCGCAGTCACGAGTGCGATTCTCGTCCCGCCCACCGACGATTGCGGGCAGGCGCGCGGAAACTGTGGACGACGCGGCCGACTAAGCGGATCGTGCGAACGCGAGCGCTGAGGTCGCGACGAGCTGGATAGCGATCGCCGACAGCAGCAGCCCGGAGATCCGGGTGACGAGCATGACGCCGCCTTCGCGGATGACTCTCAGGATCACGTTCGCAAACCGCAGCGCGAGATAGAGCACGAGATGCACGGCCGCGATGCCGGCGATGATCGCCCACGCGTCGGCGAAACCGTGCGCGTTGCGGACGAACACGATCGTCGCGACGATCGCGCCCGGACCGGCGAGCAGCGGCGTGCCCAGCGGCACGAGTGCGACGTTGACCTCGGGCACGTCCTGCGGCCGTTCCTGCTTGCCGGTCAGCAACTCGAGCGCGACGAGGACGAGCAGCAGCCCGCCGGCGCCTTGCAACGCCGCGACGCTGATGTTGAGGTAGCGCAGGATCTGCTGGCCGAACAACGCGAACGCCGCGATGACGCCGATCGCGACGACGACGGCCTGCCACGCCAGCCGCCGCCGGGCGCGGACACTGCGGCCGCTGGTCAGCGCGAGGAACAACGGGATCGTGCCGACCGGATCCATGATGACGACGAGGGTGACGAAGACCTCGGTGAACAGCTTGGTCGAGAAGACCGCGCCGTGGGCAGTGACGGCAGCGACCGCATTCGACAACGCCGGCGGGTCCACCGCGCCGAGGGTACTTACCGCGGGGTCAGGCCAGCCGCGGTGACACCGCGCCGACTGCGAGCTCGGCTTCGACGTATCCGTCGCGCAGGTCCTGCAGCGCGAGCGAGTCGTAGAGCAGCACGCCCGCGCTGGCCGGCCAGACCAGGGCCCACAACCAGTGGCCCTTCGCCTCGCCGACGAACACGGCGCAGTCGCCGTCGGTCGGCAACGACCACAGCGCGGTCGGGTGGCCGGCGGCCTCGACCTTGGCGTCCGGCGGGCCGAGGCCGAATCCGTCGCCGGGGTCGGGGCCGGTGACGCCGGCGTGCCGCGCGCCGAGGCCGACGCCGGGCTCCTCGGAGACGATGACGAGTTCGCTGCCACCGCCGAGCGGGCTCGGGCCGGTGAGGCAGCTGACGACGGCGCGCGCGCCTTCGCGGTCGTCGCCGGCGTAGGCGAAGCCGCTCACGACCCAGCCGGTCGAGAGCGGATGCGGCAACCAGACCGGCACCTTCGCCCGCTCCAGCACGTGGTCGAGCCCCTCGGTGCCGGGGCGCGGGACGACGGAGTACGGCGCTACGACGCCATGGGACGCGCACTGCCAGGCGCTGCTCCACAGGCCCGGCGCGCGCAGGTCGCCGGCGCAACGCGGGCAGGTCGGCTCTGGTCGCACACCGTCACGGTCCTTTCCGGGCGCGATTACGTCAAGACCCGAAGGGGTCATGTCGCAAGCGGGCGACTCGGGTCAGCGCCGGTAGACGGGCCCGTCGATGTCGTCGTACGCCGGATCGTCGATGACACGATGCTCGGTGACGACCCGGCGGGCCGGGCGCCGGTAGATGATCCGGCGGTAGATCGTCGGCCCACCCGGACCACCGTACCCGCCGCCGCCGTAACCCCCGAAGCCGCCCAGGCCGATGAGCAGGGCGAGCACGACGACGATGCCCAACACGATGAGCAGGACCAACACGACGTCCTCGCCTCCCTCGTACCCTTCGAAAGATGGCCCCGCTCGGCGACGCGGAGAAACCGCCGGTGGTCTGCGCCGGCGCGGTCATCCGCGACCGCGCCGGCCGGTTGCTGCTGGTGCGGCGCGGCCGCGAACCGGGCGCCGGCCGGTGGTCGTTGCCCGGCGGGCGGGTCGAGCCGGGCGAGACGCCGGCCGCCGCGGCCGCTCGCGAAGTCGCCGAGGAGACCGGACTCGCGGTCGAGATCGGCGAGTTGCTCGCGACGGTGCCGATCGGCAGCTACGTCGTGCACGACTTCGCCGCGACCGTCGTCGGCGGGGCGTTGCGCGCGGGTGACGACGCCACCGAGGTCCGGTGGTGCAGCCTCGAGGACGCGCAGTTGCTGCCGCTCACCGACAACCTGCTCGACGAGTTGCGCCGGATGGGCGTGACCTAATTCGCGCCGGTACGGCGCAGGCCGGCGGCGCGGCCTTTCGCGACGACGACCTCGGCCATCTTTCGCGACGCTTCGTCGATCATCTCCGCGCCGAGCATCACCGCGCCGCGCCGGCCGCCCGCGTCCGAGGTCGAAGCGCCGTACGCGGCGAGGATCTCTTCGGCGTGGTCGAAGTCTTCCTGCGAGGGCGCGAACACCTCGTTGCCGATCGCGATCTGATCCGGGTGCAGCACCCACTTGCCGTCGTAACCGAGTGCGGCGCTGCGACGCGCCTGCCGGCGGAATCCGTCGACGTCGCGGATCTGCAGGTACGGCCCGTCGATCGCCTGCAGGTCGTGCGCACGGGCGGCGACGAGGATCGTCATCAACGCATGGTGGAACGCATCGCCGACGTCGTATCCGGGCGGTTGCTCGCCGACGGCGAGGCCACGCATATTGACACTCGCCATGAAGTCGGCCGGCCCGAACACCAATGATTGCAACCGTTTCGACGCGGCCGCGATTGCGTTCGCCGCGACGAGGCCGCGCGCCGATTCGATCTGCGCCTCGATGCCGATGCTGCCTTCGTCTAGACCATGCGCGCGTTCGAGCTGGCTCAACAACAGATCGAGCGCGACGACGTGATCGGGCGACTCGACCTTCGGCAGCACGACACAATCCAGCTGCGCGCACACGACGTCGACCACGTCGCGGTACGTCCACTGGGTCGACCAGTCGTTGACCCGGACGCCGACGGTCGTCGCCTTCCACCCGCCCTCGCGCAATGCGGCGGCGACCAACGCGCGCGCGTCGTCCTTCGCCGCCGGTGCGACCGCGTCTTCGAGATCCAGGAACACCTCGTCGGCGTCGAGCGACCGCGACTTCTCGACCATTCGCGGGTTCGATCCCGGCACCGACAGGACCGTACGGCGAGCACGCGGCACGACGTGGACGCTACTCACTCGACCGGCAACGACGGCTCCGTGGCTCGGCCGCGCGCGGTGATGACGACGCCGATGCCGGCCATCAGGATCACCACTCCTGGCACCGCGAGCCACGACGGTCGCTGGCCGAGAAACGCGGCCGCCAGCAACGATGCGCCGGGTACTTCGAACAGGATCGCGAGCGACACCACGGTCGGGCTCGTCGTTCGCAGCACCCGGTTGAACAGCGAGTGGCCGAGGAACTGCGCGCCGATCGTCAACCCGACGAGGCGCAACCACGCGCCGCCCGTGTAGCCGGTCAGCGATTGCTGCGCGGCGACACAAGCCAGTAGCAGCACCACCGATGTCGTCGCGTAACAGACCGCGGTGTACGTCGTCGTCGTGACGTGCCGGCGTACTTCACTGCCGGCCACGATGTAGCCCGCAGCGCCCGCACCACCGGCAACCGCGAGCACGTCGCCACCAAGTGCGCGCCACGACGTCGACAGGTCAGCACCGGTCAGCACGCCGGCGCCGACGACGGCGACGACGATCCCGATCCATGCGCGCGGCGGTATCAGCGCACCGCTGCGGCGGGCGAGCAACGCGACCCAGATCGGTTGGGTCGCGACGAGTGCGGTCGCGCTGGCGACCGTCGTCAACCGCAGGCTGATGACCCAGGTCGCGAAGTGCGCGGCCAGCAATACTCCGGCGACGAGGGCGAGCCGCCACTCGCGCCGGCTCAACGACGCGACCTCGGCGCGATGCCGGATCAGCACGAGCGGGGCGAGGACGACGCTCGCGAATCCGTTGCGCCAGAACGCGATCGCGAGCGCGGGCGCCGCGGTCGCGGCGATCAGCGGACCCGACGTCGACACCGCCGCGAGGCCGATCGCGATGACCGCGAGGTCGCTCGCCGGCGGCAGGTCGAGGACGGCGGGAGCGGTCGTCGCCTCGGAGCCGCCCGCCATCTCTAGAGTCTCCCGTATGGACGCCGACGCGATCGCCGCGCTGGTCGAGGAGGCGACCAAGAAGTCCGGTCTCGTCTGGGTCCGCCCGGCCGGCGAAGGCCGGCATGCGCAGCCGGTGTGGCACCTCTGGCACGACGGTTCGGCGTACGTGCTCACCGGCGGGATCGAGCAGAAGCTGCCCGCGCTCGCCGACCGCGCGTACGTCACCGTTCGCAGCAAGGACAAGGGATCCCGGCTGGTGACCTGGGTCGCCGACGTCGAGGTCGTCGTACCCGCCAGCGAGCAGTGGACGGCCGTCGTACCGAACCTGCTCGGCAAGCGGCTGAACCTGCCCGACGGCGAAGCCGCGGCGCAGCGCTGGGCGCGCGAGTGCGTGCTCTACCGGCTCACCCCGACCGGCGACGTCACCGAGACGCCGGACAATCCGACGACGCATGCGCACGCGGTCCCGCCACCGCCGTCACCGGCCCGCACCCGGGTGCCGCGGCCGCTGCACCTGCGCGGCCGGCCCGCGCAACGCGGAGTCAAGCGGGCTAAGTAACCGTCACCCCGCCGTCGACCGCGATCGTCTGGCCGGTCACGTACCCGGCCGCGTCGGAGGCGAGCCACACCAGCGTCGCGGCGAGCTCGCGCGGCTCGCCCATCCGGCCGGCGAGCACCCGCACCATCATGAGCTCGAGGTAGTCGGGCGGGTACTGCTCGGTCATCTCCGAGGCGAAGAATCCCGGCGCGAGCGCATTGACGCGGATGCCCTTGCGGCCGGTCCACTGCTGGGCGAGATCACGGGTCAGGCCGATGAGGCCGGCCTTCGACGCGGCGTACGCGGCCTGCGGCAGGCCCGCGGTCGTGAGGCCGAGCACGGAAGAACTGTTGACGATGGACGAGCCCGGCGCCATCACCCGGCCGCACGCCTGCGCCATCCAGTACGCGCCGTGCAGGTTGACGTCGAGGACGGTGCGGAACTGCTCGGGCGTCTCGCGCGTCGCCGGTACCGCGGTGCCGACGCCGGCGTTGTTGACGAGGATGTCGACCCGGCCGAACTCCAGCATCGCCGCGTCGACCAGTTCCTGGCACGACTGCGGATCGGCGACGTCGGTCGCGACCGCGAGAGCCCGGCGGCCGGCGTCCTCGACCAGCCGTTTCGTCTCGTGCAGCCGGTCGAGGCGGCGGGCTCCGAGGGCCACGTCGGCACCGGCCTCGGCGAGGGCCTGCGCGAACGCGACGCCGAGCCCGGAGGAGGCGCCGGTGACGACGGCGACCTTGCCGGAGAGGTCGAACAATTCGAGGACGCTCATGGATCCGGACCATAGAGTGCGCCCGCGCGGGTCCCCGATTTGCCCGGCCTGCGGCGGTAACCTCCGGGCATGGCGACGGGCACGACCACACGGGTCTTCCTCGCGCGGCTCGCCGGCATGACCGTGCTCGATCCGAACGGCGAGCAGGTCGGCCGGGTCCGCGACGTCGTCGTCATGTTCCGCGCCGGCGCGCAGGCACCGCGCGTGCTCGGCATCGCGGTCGAGGTGCAGCCCCGGCGCCGGGTGTTCGTGCCGATCGGGCAGGTCACCGCCATCGACGCCGAAGCGGTGTTCGTCCGCGGCCGGATCAACCTGCGCCGGTTCGAGCGGCGAGCCGGCGAAACCCTCGTCATCACCGAGCTGCTCGACCGCCGGGTCCGGCTGGTCGAGGACGGCGCCGAGGTCGTCGTCAGCGACGTCGCGATGGAGCAGAGCCGCACCCGCGACTGGTTCGTGACCCGCGTCGCCGTCCGTGCCGCCGGCGGCGGCTTCCGCCGGCGCGGGCAGCTGCACACCGTCGACTGGGACGCCGTCACCGGGTTCGCGCACGAAGAGGAGGCGCAGGGCGCGGCCAACCTGCTCGCGGCGTTCGACCAGCTCAAGCCGGCGGACCTCGCGCACGTCATGCACGAGCTGTCCGAGAAGCGGCGCGACGAGGTCGCCGCGGCGCTCGACGACGAGCGGCTGGCCGACGTGCTCGAAGAGCTGCCGGAAGACGACCAGGTGCAGATCCTGGCGCACCTGGAGGGAGAGCGCGCCGCGGACGTGCTCGAGGCGATGGCGCCGGACGACGCCGCCGACCTGCTCGCCGAGCTGCCGGTCGACGAGCAGGAGCGGCTGCTCGCGCTGATGGAGCCGGACGAAGCGGGTCCCGTACGGCGGCTGCTCGTCTACGCGGAAGGCACCGCCGGCGGCATGATGACGAGCGAGCCGGTGATCCTTCCGCCGGACGCGACCGTCGCCGAAGCGCTCGCGCGGGTCCGCGATCCGGAGATCACGCCGGCGCTCGCGGCGCAGGTGTTCGTCTGCCGGCCACCGACCGAGACCCCGACCGGCAAGTACCTCGGCCTCGCGCACATCCAGCGGCTGCTGCGCGAGCCACCGAGCACCCTCGTCTCCGGCGTGGTCGACTCCGACATCGCGCCGCTCGGACCGGACGTGCTGCTGCACGAGCTCACGTCGTACCTCGCGACGTACAACCTCGTCGCCGTGCCGATCGTCGACGACGCGGACCACCTGCTCGGCGCGGTGACCGTCGACGACGTCCTCGACCATCTGTTGCCGGCGAACTGGCGCGAGCGCCCGTCCGGCGAAGCCCAAACTCACGCGACGGTGATCCACGAAGAGGCCGACGATGGCGCGTGACGCCGGCCGTCGCGCCCGGCTGGACCAGCCGCGCGACGTCCGTCCCGGCGTCAGCCTGCCGCGCTACGACCCGGAGACGTTCGGCCGCCTGTCCGAACGGGTCGCGCGATTCCTCGGCACCTGGCGGTTCATCGGCTACATGACGCTGTTCATCGCCGCGTGGCTGCTGTGGAACGTCTTCGCGCCGAGCGGATTGCAGTTCGACCCGAAACGGCTCAATTTCACCCTGCTCACCCTGCTGCTCTCGTTGCAGGCGTCGTACGCCGCGCCGTTGATCCTGCTCGCGCAGAACCGCCAGGCCGACCGCGACCGGGTGCAGTACGAGCAGGATCGGGCGCTGTCCGAGCGGGCGGTCGCCGACACCGAATACCTCGCCCGCGAGGTCGCCGCAATCCGGGTTGCGCTCGGCGAGGTCGCCACCCGTGACTACATCCGCGGTGAGCTCCAGCGGCTGCTCGAGGAAATCGGCCCGCGCGCGGCGGCCGCCGCTGCGGCCGACGAGGAGCCCGCCGGAACGGGGTGAACCAGCCCGGATTGACTATCAGATCTGGGTCATATCTGCCGAGTACAAAGACGTGAGCGGATTCGGCACGCCGCAGACCACCCGGCGACGTCTCGGCGAGGTGCTGGTCGAGCACGGCGCGATCACTGCCGCGCAACTCGAGGAGGTGCTCGAGGCGCAGCGCACGGCCCAGCGCGAGCGGCGCCGGGTCCGGCTCGGCACGCTCGTGGTCGAGCTCGGCTACGCGACCGAGCGCCAGGTCGCGAGCGCGCTCGCGTCCGCGCTGTCCCTCGAAGTCGTCGACCTGTCCAACATCACCATCGACGCCGAGGTGAGCCGGCTGCTCCCCCGCAGCCTCGCCGAACGCCACATGGTCATGCCGATCCGCCGGGCCGACAGCGGCCAGGTCACGATCGCCTGCGCGGACCCGACGAACGTGGTCGCGATCGACGACGTGAAGGTGTACGCCGGCGTCGCGGACATCAAGATCGTGGTCGCGGCCGAGAGCCAATTGCGCGACCTGCTCGCCCGTACCTGGTCGCTGTCGGAAGACTCGGCCGACGTCGCGATGATCCTCGAAGACCTCGAGGAATCCTTCGACGAGGACGCCGACTCGGACTCGGGTTTCGCCGACGCGCCGACGGTGCGGCTGGTCAACACGATCCTCGCCGACGCCGTCCGCGCGCGAGCCAGCGACATCCACGTCGAGCCGCAGGCGAACGCCGTCCGCATCCGCTATCGCGTCGACGGCCTGCTTCGCGACGTCATGACGGTGCCGCGCCAAGCCGCCGCCGGCCTGGTGAGCCGGATCAAGGTGATGAGCAACCTCGACATCGCCGAACGCCGGGTGCCGCAGGACGGCCGGACGCGCATGCAGGTCGACGGTGCACTGCTCGACGCGCGGGTGAGCACGCTGCCGAACATCCACGGCGAGAAGGTCGTCATCCGGCTGCTCTCGCGCGCCGACAACGTGCCGCCGATCACCAAGGTCGGGATGGACGAGGTGCAGCTCGAGTCGTTGCTCGGCACGCTTGTCGCGCCGCAAGGACTGATCCTCATCACCGGGCCGACCGGCTCCGGCAAGACGTCGACGCTGTACTCCGCCATTCACCAGATCAAGACTCCGGACCGCAACATCGTGACGCTCGAAGACCCGGTCGAGATGCAGGTGCAGGGCATCACGCAGGTGCAGATCCACGAACGCGCCGGCTTGACGTTCGCCCGCGGTCTGCGCTCGGTGCTGCGGCAGGACCCCGACGTCGTTCTCGTCGGCGAGGTACGGGACAAGGAGACGGCCGACCTCGCACTAGAGGCGTCGCTCACCGGTCACCTGGTCCTGACGACGTTGCACACGAACTCCGCGCCCGCGGCGATCACCCGGCTCATCGACATGGGCGTCGAGCCGTTCCTCGTCGCGTCGTCACTCTCTTTGGTTATCGCCCAACGTCTCGTCCGTCGCGTCTGCGAGTTCTGCGCCGCGCCGTACGTCCCGCCGCCGCGAGTGCTGAAGCTGTTGGGCATCGAGGCGGGCGATCTCGACGCCGCGTCGCCGCAGCGCGGCACCGGTTGCGCCGACTGCGGCGGCACCGGTTACCGCGGCCGCCTCGGTGTGTTCGAGGTCCTGCCGGTCACCGCCGCGATGCGCGCGGTGCTGATGTCGACGCCGAACGAAGGCGCCGTCGCTGCGGCCGCTCGTGCGGCCGGCATGCAGACATTGCGATCGTCCGCGGTCGCGAAGGCGCACGCGGGGATCACGACGTACGAAGAAGTGCTGCGGGTGACGCAGGTCGACAGCGGCAGCAACCCGCACCGGTGCGTCGCCTGCGGCGGCGCGCTCGGCAGCGACATGGTCGTCTGCCCGTGGTGCACGACCGCGATCGACCGCGGTCACTGCGAGGAGTGCGACCGCCCGCTCGAAGCGGCGTGGCGGATGTGCCCGTGGTGCCGTACGCCGGCCCGCGGTGCGCCGGTCGCCGCCGCTCCCGGCGGCGGCGCTGACCACGCGCTGCCCCGGCTGCTCGTGGTCGAGGACGACGAATCGGTGCGCGCGTACATCAGCACGTCGCTGTCCGGGACGCTGGAAGTCGTCACGGTCGAGACCGCGAGCGAGGCGCTCGAGCTCGCCACCGGCAGCACGTACGACGGCATCATCGTCGACCAGACGCTGCCCGACCTCAACGGCGTCGAGTTGATCCGGCTGTTGCGCAGCGAGGCACACACGGCCGCGTTGCCGGTGCTGATGATGACCGGCTCGACCAACCCGGATCTCGAGACCGAGGCGCGCAACGCCGGTGCCGACGACTACCTCACCAAACCGGTCGAACCGGCGTTGCTGGAGGAGCGCGCCCTCGCGCTCGTGCAGCGCAGCGCTCGTATTGCCAGCTGAGTTTCCTAGCAGTTCCAACGGCTGACGTACCCTGGACGGTGCCATGAGCACCCCTACGTACGACGCCGTCCACGCCGCGCTCGCGACCGTCAACGATCCCGAGATCCACCGGCCCATCACCGACCTCGGGATGGTCGCCGGCATCGACATCTCGGCCGAGGGCCGGGTCGACGTCGACGTACTGCTGACGACCCAGGGCTGCCCGCTGCGCGACCGGATCACCCGCGACGTCACCGCCGCGGTGAGTGCCGTCCCGGGCGTGACGGACGTGGCGGTCCGGTTGGGCGTGATGAGCGACGAGCAGCGGGCCGCGCTGCGCGGGCAGTTGCAGGGCGATCGCGCCGGTCGCGAGATCCCGTTCGCGCAGCCCGGATCGCTCACCCGCATCTACGCGATCGCGAGCGGCAAGGGCGGCGTCGGCAAGTCGTCGACCACGGCCAACCTCGCCGTCGCGATGGCCGCGCAGGGCCTGTCGGTCGGCGTCGTCGACGCGGACGTGTACGGCTACTCGCTGCCGCGGATGCTCGGCGTCGGCGACCGGCCCACGATGGTCGAGGGCATGATCATGCCGCCGGAAGCACACGGCGTGAAGCTGGTGTCGGCGGGGATGTTCGTGCCGCCGAACCGCGCCATCGCGTTGCGCGGGCCGATGCTGCACAAGTGGCTCGAGCAGATCCTCGGCGACGCGTACTTCGGCGATCTCGACGTGCTGCTGCTCGACCTGCCGCCCGGCACCGGCGACATGGCGATCAGCAGTGCCGCGCTGTTGCCGAGCGCCGAGGTCGTCGTCGTCACCACGCCGCAGCTGGCCGCGCGCGAGGTCGCCGAGCGGGCCGGTGCGGTCGCGTTGCAGACCCGGCTGCGGATCGCCGGCGTCATCGAGAACATGGCCGGGTTGCCGTGCCCGCACTGCGGCGAGATGGTCGACGTGTTCGGCGCCGGCGGCGGTCAGGCGGTCGCGGACTCGCTCACCCAGTTGGTCGGCGCGCCGGTGCCGCTGCTCGGCTCGGTGCCGATCGATCCGCGGCTGCGCGAGGGCGGTGACGCCGGCATACCGATCGTGCTCGCCGACCCGTCGTCCCCTGCGGCCGTCGCATTGGCAGCCATCGCGCATGACCTCGGCAGCCGCACCCGGTCACTGGTGGGCCGGCCGCTCAGCCTCTCGCCGGTGAGCTAGTTCATCCGGTCAGGTCGCGTCGGCGTCGTACGGCGGCGTTTGGCCGGGCCCGACGACGGCAGTGAGCGCTTGCGGCCGGCTCACCGGCCGCGGCGCGGTCACCGCCGGCTCCGGTTCGTCGTCGAGGACCGATGCGACGAGACGGCGCGGATGCAACGACGCGAGATCGAGATCGGCCATCTCCGGCCCGAGCTCGGCCTTCAGATCCGCGGCCGCACCACGGGCGAGAGTCCGTAGTTCGCGCAGCGCGCGGACCGCGTCGGCAGCGGCCTTCGGCAACCGCTCCGGACCGAAGACGACCAGGCCGACGATCGCCAGCACCAGCAGTTCGGACCAGCCGACATGGCTGAACATCACTCGCTCCGGGCCGAGCCCAGGGTGACGACGGTCGTGTGCCGGTGCCCGCCGCGCAAGTAGGTCAGCGTCATCCGATCACCCGGCGCGTGCTTGCGGATCGCGACGATGAGCTCCTCCGGCGACGTGATCCGCTCGCCGTCCGCGGCGACGACGATGTCGCCCGCCCGCAGCCCGGCGTGCGCGGCCGGGCCGCCGGGCGTGACCGCCGCGCCCTGCGGGTCGGCGATCTTCGCGCCGTCGCCGGTGTACGACGTGTCGAGATGGACGCCGATGATGGCGTGCGTCGCGTACCCCTGCTTGAGGATCTCGGCCGCTATCCGCTTCGCCTGGTCGATGGGGATCGCGAACCCCAGCCCGATGCTGCCGCCCTGGCCGCCGGTCGCCGCGTCGCCGGTCAGCGTCGCGATCGCGGAATTGACGCCGACGACCGCGCCGGACATGTCGACCAGCGGCCCACCCGAGTTGCCGGGATTGATCGCGGCATCGGTCTGGATCGCGTCGATGATGTTGTCGCTGTTGCCGCCACCGGCATCGCTCGCGGCGACCGGCCGGTCGAGCGCACTCACGATCCCCGTGGTGACGGTGCCGGCGAGGCCGAGCGGCGAGCCGACCGCGACGACGGGATCGCCGACACTGAGCGTCGCCGACGAACCGAGGGTCGCCGGCCGCAAGCCCTTCACGTTGCGGACGCGGACCACGGCGAGATCGCTGACCGGATCGGGATGCCCGACGATCGTCCCGGTCGCCGAACTCTTGTCCGGGAACACGACGGTGAGCTTGCCGCCGGACTCGGCCGCGGCGACGACGTGATTGTTGGTGAGGATGTAACCGTCGCGACTGATCACGATCCCCGTGCCGGTGTCACCGCCGCTGCCGGTGCGGATCTCCAGCGACACGACGCTCGGCAGGATCTTCGCGGCGACCGCGGCGACCGATCCCACCGTCCGCGCGACCACCGGCGCGCCCGCCGCGGTCGTACCGAGGGTGACCGTGTGCGGCGCCGAGTTCTGGTCGTCGGCGGCATGCACCACGAGACCGCCCAACGTGCCGGCGAGGACCGCGGTGATCCCGGCAGTCAGCGCCAGCACCGGCCAGGTCAGCGCCGGCGCGGACGCGCGAGTGGGCTCTTCGGTGGGCCAGGTCACCCGACCATTGTGACCCGCCGATCTGTGGGCGCCCGGCCCCGTAGGCTGGCGGGCCCCATAGGCTGGCTGCAGGATCACTGCGGCGAGGAGGTCGGCAATCAGCGGATCGGACGAGGGCGCCGTCGCCGTACGACGACAGACGTTCCTCGAAGCCTGGCTGCCCGAGGACGACGTGCTGATTGCCGCGCGTCGGCGCGGCACCGAACTCGGTGCGGTCCCGATCGGTCCCGGCGGCGGCGCGATGCTGCGATTTTTGGCCGCGTCGGTTTCCGCGCGCGCGGTCGTCGAGATCGGCACCGGCGCGGGCGTGTCCGGGCTGTGGCTGCTGCGCGGCATGGCACCCGACGGGGTGCTCACCACGATCGACGTCGAGGCCGAGCACCAGCGCGCGGCCAAGGAAGCATTCGTCGAAGCGCACATCCCGCCGAACCGCACCCGGCTCATCACCGGGCGCGCGCTCGACGTCCTGCCGCGACTGACCGACGGCGCGTACGACGTCGTGTTCGGGGACGCGGCGAAAGGCGAGTACCCGGACTATCTCGCCGCGGCATTGCGACTGCTCCGTCCGGGCGGGCTGGTCGTGTTCGACAACGCGCTGTGGCACGACCGCGTGCCGGATCCGTCGGCGCGCGATCCGGAAACCGTCGCGGTCCGCGAACTGCTGCGGACCGTACGCGACGACACCCGGTTGGTGCCGGTGCTGCTCGGTGCCGGCGACGGGTTGCTGGTCGCCGTCGTCCGCGACTGAGCTCAGGCAATCACTCGCGGACCGGTTGGCCTTTGCCGATGACGACGACGCCGCCGTCGCTGACGTGAAAGCCGCGCGCGCGATCCTCGTCGTGGTCGACGCCGACCCGTACGCCGGGCGGGATCACGACGCCCTTGTCGACGATCGCGCGGCGTACGTGCGCGCCGCGGCCGACGTCGACCCCGTGCATCAATACCGCGCCTTCGACGATCGCGCGGCTGTGCACGTGCGCGCCCGGTGACAGCACCGACTGGCGCACCTCGCCGCCGGAGACGATGCACCCGGGCGAGACCAGCGACTCGATCGCGTGACCGGTGCGGCCCGGCTCGTCGTGCACGAACTTCGCCGGCGGCAACGGCGGCGTGTGCGTGAGGATCGGCCACTGCCGGTTGTAGAGGTTGAAAACCGGCGTGACCGACACGAGATCCATGTGTGCGTCGTAGTAGCTGTCGATCGAACCGACGTCGCGCCAGTACCCCGCGTCGCGCTCGCTCGTCCCGGGCACGTGGTTGTCGGCGAAGTCGTAGACCTGCGCGGCGCCCTGCGCCACCAGCATCGGGATGACGTTGCCGCCCATGTCGTGCACCGAGCCTTCGTCGTACGCGTCCTTGCGCACCGCGTCGAGCAACACGTCGGTCGAGAACACGTAGTTGCCCATCGAGGCGTACGACGACTCCGGATCGTCGGGCAATCCAGGCGGGTCCGAAGGCTTCTCCAGGAACCCGTCGATCCGGCGCCCGTCCCGGGTCCCGATGACCCCGAACGACGACGCCTGCGCCCGCGGCACCCGGATGCCGGCGACGGTGACACCCGCGCCGGATTCGACGTGCTGGCGCACCATCTGCCGCGGGTCCATCCGGTACACGTGATCCGCGCCGAAGACGACGACGTGCGCCGGCTGCTCGTCGTACACGAGATTGAGCGACTGGTAGATCGCGTCCGCGGAGCCTTGGTACCAGCGCGGGCCGAGGCGTTGCTGCGCCGGCACCGGCGTGACGTAGTTGCCGAGCAGCGACGACATCCGCCATGTCAGCGAGATGTGCCGGTCGAGCGAATGCGACTTGTACTGCGTCAGCACGACGATGCGCAGGTAGTCGGCGTTGACGAGAT
Source organism: Frankiales bacterium (assembly GCA_025980325.1). Classification (GTDB taxonomy): domain Bacteria; phylum Actinomycetota; class Actinomycetes; order JAFAQI01; family JAFAQI01; genus BP-197. The sequence continues at coordinate 57,858 of JAICXQ010000005.1, read as the reverse complement.
TCGACAACACGAAGTCGACCAGCCGGTAGATCCCGCCGAACGGAACGGCCGGCTTCGCCCGGTCGGCGGTGAGCGGCCACAACCGCTTGCCCTCGCCGCCGGCGAGCACCATGCCGAGCACGCCCCGCTGCGCCATGCCACCTAGTGTGTCGCACGTGCGAGTCGGGTTGCTGACGCGGGAATGGCCGCCGGATGTCTACGGCGGTGCCGGCGTGCACGTCGAGTTCCTCGCCCGCGAGCTCGACCGGCTGGTCGACCTGCGGGTCGAGACGTTCGCCGCGCACGGAAGCTGGGATCGCCTCGACGGCGCGAACGCCGCGCTGCGCGTGCTCGCGACGGACTTGTCGATGACGGCCGCGGTCGCCGATCGCGACCTCGTGCATTCGCATACGTGGTATGCGAATCTCGGCGGCCATCTCGCCAAGCTGCTGCACGGCGTGCCGCACGTCATGACGTCGCATTCGCTCGAGCCGCGGCGCCCCTGGAAGGCCGAGCAGCTCGGCGGCGGATACCGGATCTCGTCGTGGGCCGAGCAGACCGCGATCGAAGCCGCGGATGCGGTCATCGCGGTGTCGGCCGGGATGCGGACCGACGTGCTCGCGGCGTACCCACTGGTCGATCCGGCTCGGGTGCATGTCGTGCACAACGGCATCGACACGTCGCTCTTCGCGCCGCGGCCCGACCCGGCGATGTTGTCCGCGCACGGCCTCGATCCGGCCCGCCCGGTCGTCATCTTCGTCGGCCGGATCACGCGGCAGAAGGGACTGCCCCATCTGCTTCGCGCGATGCGGGCGGTACGCCGATCCGCGCAGCTGCTGCTGTGCGCGAGCTCGCCGGACACGCCGCAGATCGCGGCCGAGGTCGAGACGGAGGTGACCGCGCTGCGCGACGCCGGGCTCGACATCGTGTGGCTGCGGGATCCGTTGCCGCGCAACGACTTGATGCAGTTGCTGTCGTCGTCGACGGTGTTCGTCTGCCCGTCGGTGTACGAGCCGCTCGGCATCGTCAACCTCGAAGCAATGGCCTGCGCCGTACCCGTCGTGGCGAGCAACGTCGGCGGCATTCCGGAGGTCGTCGTCGGCGGCGAGACCGGCGTGCTGATCCCCTACGTCGCCGGCGACGCGACGGCGTACGAAGCCGGGCTCGCGACCGCGATCGAGTCGATGCTCGACGATCCCGCGCGGGCGAAAGACATGGGCGCGGCCGGCCGGGCGCGGGCCGAGCGCGACTTCGGCTGGCCCGCGATCGCCGAGCAGACCCTCGCGATCTACGAGTCGGTCACCTGAGCCAGTAGTCCGGAAACGGATGTTGCCGGGGCTATTCCAGTGCGGATACGACTGCGCATGGATGATCGGTGCGAAAGATACTCGGGAGTAGTTTCTTCGGCGGAATCGGGCCAAATCCCGCCCTCGTGGCGGCCCGGGACTAGTAGGAAAAGATGAGTAGATATAGCACCGCTGGGGGATGCGCTCAATTCGGGTGAACCCCGAAACCAGCAACATGGGTTCACATGCGGAACGGCGTCCTCGGCGCCGAAGCGCTCGCGGTATCGCCCGCTTCGCCGTCCCGGCCGTGACCGGGGTCGTGATCTTCGGCGGCGTGACCGCGTTCGCCGCGACCCTGTCGGTCAACAGCAAGACCTTGGGCTCGGGAAACGCGAGCGTGTCGAGCTGCAACTCCGGCGCGACGGTGACCTACACGACGGCGTACTCCGCATCGCTTCCCGGCTACAAGGTCGCCACCGCGCCGGTCACCACCGCAGCGGCGTGCAACGGCTTCGCCTACAAGGTGACCCTCACCGGGGCCGGCAACGCCTCGCTCGCCGAGGTGACCGGAACCCTCGACGCGTCCGGGAACGCCGCGCCCGACTTCACCGCGAGCAACATCGCCGCCGCGAACGTGACCGGCGTCTCGGTAGTGATCACGGGTTGATGACGCCGTGCGCAACGATCTCGCCACTGCGGCGCTCACCGCGCTGATCGCCTCGCTGCTGGCGTGGCCGGCACGCGCGGCCGCGACGGCGATGGGGCCGAGCCCGAAGCAGGTGGGCAGCGCGTTCACCGCGACGAGCTCGTGCGGATCCTTGTCCGGCGTCGGCGTCACCTGGACGGTGACGGCGAACGTCGTGACCACCGTCGTCCTGACCTCGATCCCGACCTCGTGCATCGGCGGGTCGCTGTCGCTGACATTGGTCGACTCGTCCAATACCTCGCTCGCCAGCGCCGGCCCGGTCACCTTGACCGCCACCACTCAGACCTTCGCCTCGCTGACCGGCGCAGCGACCGCGACGTCCGTCGCGGGCGGGTACCTCTCGGTGGTCGGCCCATGAGCCGGCCGGCTCGGGCGATGGTGGCGACGGCCGGCGTCGTACTGCTCATGACCGGTGTCGCCTGGGCGTCCGGAATCACGTTGGCATCGGCACATCTCGGCGCCGGCGCGGTGTCCACCCCCGCGATGTTCCCGGCGTGGCTGTCGTTCACGAACAAGAGCGGCAACGGGACGGTCGGCAAGGTGCAGGCCGGCGACTCGGTGACGTTCGCCTGGCCGCAACCGATCGACGAGACGACGTTGTGCAGCGGCTGGTCCAACTCGTCGTCGTCCCAGTCGTTGACGCTGCAATGGTCGGTGGTGAACGGCGCTTCGGGTGCCGACGACACGTTGCAGGTCACGGGCTCGTCGCTGACCTGTGCCACCGGCTTCCATATCGGTGTCGTCGATCTCGGTTCGGCCGGCTACGACACCGGCAGCACGTCGATCGCTTTCGCTTCGAGCACCACGGCGCTCAGTGTCGCGGCGACGAGCACGACGCTGACGGTGACGCTGGGCAGCCAGACGACCGGAACCGCGTCGGTCGTCAGCTCCGGCAACGCCGCGGTGTGGACTCCGGACGCCGCGTTGAAGGACCGGAGCGGCCGCAACTGCGGAAGCGATCTCGCGCAATCGTCGACGACCGTTCAGTTCTGAGGGGATGCTCGCCGTGCGCCAAGGGTTTCGGTACGCCCGATGGATGTTGCTGGTGGCAACGTTCGCGCTGCCGGCGATGTTCTGGCCGCAATCACTCGGCGGTGCCGTCGCCTATGTCCGCGTCGACGGTCACTCGATGGACCCGACGTTGCATCTCGGCGATCTCGCCGTCGTACGCCGCCAGTCGTCGTACCGGATCGGCGACGCCGTCGCCTACCGCATCCCGAAGGGCGAGTTCGGCGCCGGCGCGCTGGTGATCCACCGGCTCATCGGCGGCAACGGCACGACCGGTTACGTCACGAAGGGAGACAACAAGAACCTGCCGGACGAGTGGCATCCGAAGACCGCCGACATCGTCGGGCGGGTCCGCTACGACATCCCGGGCGTCGGGACGAAGCTCGCGACGCTGACCAGGCCGATGTACCTCGGCGGTCTCGTCGCCGCACTCACCGTCGCGGTCATGGTGCTCCCGTCGCCCGCGGCTTCGAGCCGGCGGCGAACCGGCCGGCAGCGAACGCGCCGGCGGCCACCCGGCCGGCACGCCGCGATCGGTGCGCACTAGTCCCCGCCGATCAGGCAATCTGCTCCCTCCTGACTATCCACCCTCGACAACTCAAGCCGACACAACAACCGCATCTCTCCCGGACACGTAGAAACGAGGATTCATCGTGAAGAAGTACCTGCTCCCCCTCGGCGCGGGCGTCGTCGTGTTCGGCAGCGTCACCGCGTTCGCGGCGACCCTGACCGTGAACAGCTCGAGCCTCGGCGCCGGCAACGCGACGGTCACGTCGTGCAACTCGGCCGCCGCCGTCAGCTACGGCACGACGCCGACCGCCAACGCGAAGACGTACGACGTGTCGACCGCGACGGTTACGACGTCGGGCACCGGCACCGGCTGCGCGAACATGAGCTTCCGGGTGACGTTGCTCGGCGCCGGCGGCACAACCCTCGGCGAGAAGACCGGCACGCTCGACGGCACCGGCGCCGGCAGCGCCGACTTCACGACGCTCACCATCCCGGCGAGCGACGTCGCCAGCGTCGCCGTCGTCGTCACCGGCTGATCGCTGCGCCGCCGGGCGAGCACGACGTGGCGACGCGGCATTCGGCTGCGCCGTGGTCAGCTCAACGCTTACCGTCGTCGGTGTGACCACGGGGGCAAGCACACCCTTACCGCCTCCGCCGCCGCCTCCCCCGCCGCCGCCTCCTCCGGCGCGGCGGAGCCGGCCGGGCTGGCTGTTGCCGGCCGGCGCGGTCGCGGCGGTTGTAGTGATCGTCGTGGTCGCGGTCGTCGCGTCGACCTCCGGCGGGTCGTCGCCGTCGTCCACGTCGCAGCATCCGGCCGCCGGCGTGCGCAGCGGCGAGTACGCCGGGCAGGGTCAGAACATCCAGCACATCGGGTTCACCGTCGACGGCTCCGGCCGGACCGTCGGCGAGTTGCACGGCACGTTCGCGGTCTCGTGCGCGAGCAGCGGCGGTTCGTCGTACCAGTTGCAGACCTTCACCGATCCGAACCGGATCGCCATCAGCGGCGGCGCGTTCTCCGACAAGTACGAGTTCGCGACCACCGGCGGACCGCAGGCGACGCTCACCGTCAGCGGCACCATGAACGGCGCGACCGCGACCGGACATCTGCAGTTCGCCGAACCGTACTGCGGCACGCCGCTCGACGGCTGGTCGGCGGCGACACCCGGGCACGCGCTGCCGCCGGTGCCACAGTACAGCGCGCCCGACTCGACCGCCTGCTCACCGCAGCCGTGCAGCGTCCTCGGCGGTGTCGTATTGCACATCGACGCGGTCCGCGTCGTCACCAAGGACGACGGTTCGAACGCCCGCGGGATCGATGTCGGGTTCAGCGTCCGCAACGGATCGTCCGAGCCGGTCTCGGTGAGCGACGCGAACTTCACGCTCACGCCGCAAGGCGGGACGAAGCTGTACTCGAGCTATGCCGGATTCGTCGACTCCACTGGCCAGCAGGTGGGCTGCCTGCACGGGAACGTGCCGCTGCTCCCACCCGGCCAGTCGGAGACCCGGCAGCACGCCTGCTTCCTGCGACCGCCGGACCAGATCGGCCAGCCGCTCACACTGACGTGGCACCTCGTCGGCAGCGGCTCGGCCGACCTCGTAATCGGCACCGCGCAGTAGTACGTCGGGCCTCGGCCGTACTACCTCGCCGGGTCGCCCGGCCAGAGAACGGTGTTGACGTCCGGGTCGGCGAAGAACGCCGGGATGTTGTCCGCCGGGCTCGGGTGGCCGTCGTTGAGCCCGCCGTCTTCGAAGCTGTACTTGCGGTACTCGCCGGTGACGATCGAGAGCACCGCGACCTTGCCCTTCACCGCCGCGGACACGATCGCGCGGGTCGCGGCGCCGCTGCCCGACCCGCTCTGCGGCGCGACGTCGTACGCCGCGCCGTAGCCGATCTGGTAGCCGATGGCCGCGTTCGGCACGACGTAGGCCTGTTGCGCGTCGGTGAGGTGAGCGCTCACCCAGGCCTCGACGACCTGCTGCGGCGTCTGACCGTTCGCCGCGACGCCCTCGAACTGCAGGATCCCGTCCTTGCCGTAGTCGAGCGTGAGGCTGTCCGGCTGGCTGCCCACCGTCGGGCTGCCCGCGCCGGGGACGTCGTAATAGGTGAGGGTGAAGCCGAACTGGGACGACGTGTACTGGTGCCCGGTCTGCAAGGGCGGCCCGGTCGGCGGCCGGTAGCAGGTCAGCCCGCAGTTGCCCGGCCCGGACCGGACGACGATCGCGACCGCGGCGAGCAGCACGCCGACCGCGCCGAGCCCGGCACCGAGCAGGTAGAGCATCTTGTGATGGCTGAGCCGCCGCGGCACCGCCGTCGTCGGTGCGACCGGATACGGCATGACCACCGAGGCCGGCGGCGGTGGCGGCGGCGCCGAGGGTGGCGGCGGTGGCGGGGGCGCGGCGCGGGTCATGACGTCTCCTCCGCAACGGGCTGCAACGACAACTGGCGGCGCGACGAGCGGCTCATCGCGACCTCCGCCGCACCGCAGTTCGGGCAGAACGGCGCCTCGGGCACGACGTGATGGCAGTGATGGCACACCCGCGGCGGACCTATGCGTACGTCGTGCGCTTCGTGCAGCAGCACGTGGTGCAGGCCGATGCGCAACGCAAGCAGGTACGCCGCCGCGGCCGCGAGATGCGCGGTGATGACGACGGCGTTGCCGGGCGTCGAGACGTCGGTGTAACCGAGGCCCACCTGCACCGCGACGGCGACGACGAGCGCGACCGGCCACAGCGTGAACACCCGGCCGGGCGCGTTGGTGTTCGCGTCGCGCCGCAACCAGATCGCCGCGCCGATCAGGCCGGTCGCGCAGGCCGCGACGAGCGGCAGCGCGATGCCGTGGATGACGGTCTGCACGTATAGGTTGGCGGTCGGTCCGGTGATCCGCACGCCGGCCCGCAATTCCGGTGCGAGGTCGGTGATGACCGCGGCCGCGACGAAGCCGAGCGCTCCGGCGGATCCGAACACGAAGCCGTCCATCGACTCGCCGTAACGGTTGCGGCGCAACAGCCACATCAACGCGACCGGCACCACCATCAGCAGTTGCGCACCGGCCGGCACCAGGGCGGCGAGTACCACATGCGAGGTGTTCGAGCCGCCGACCAACGTCAGCCGGCTGGCGGTCGTGACGTAGTCGCTGGTCAGCAGCGACCAGCCGACGCCGAGCGCCGCGCCGACGCCGATCGTGAGCAGCGTCGCGACCAATGGCTCGTCGTCGTAGAGATTGGCCTCGAAGATGTAGAGCTGGAACAGCAGCGGGATGCCGAGCGCGGAGACCGCGATCGCCGGTGCCTGCAACCGAAGCGCGGCGAGCACGAGCAACGCCGCCACGATCGCGACGAGTCCGATCCGGAACGGACCGCGAGAGCGATGCGACAGGTGCGGGAACAGCGACGACACCACGGACAGGTGCAGCACCGACTCGCCCGGCGCGGCGACGTAGGAATGCGCACGCCGCGCCGACGGCGACTGCGCGTCGTGCGTCAGGTGCGTGCCGCACGCCGCGCAGTACGCGCCGACCGGTACGACGTTGCCGCAGACCGGACACGTCACCGTCGCGACTTGCGGTTCGGCTGAGACGTCACTCACGACTTCCCGCCCTTCTGGAGCGCCAGGATGTCCTGGGTCAGGTAGGCCACGTTGGGTGTGCCGAGACCAGTGACCATGTCGTAGCCCGGCGCCGCGACGTAGAAGTCGTTGTTGCCGAGGGTGATGTCGTGGAACGGCGGGAATCGCGGCGGATGGTTCGCCAGCTCGTAGAGCAATGGGTTGATGAACCCGATGGCCTTGCCGCCGTGCTGGGTGAGGTAGGCGTTCATCAACACGGTGAACCCGGCCCACATCGGCGCCGCGAGCGAGGTGCCGCCGCCCGAGGTCTCCGACGACGGATCGCCGCTCTTGTCCGCGCCCGCCGAGATGACGATCGTCCCCGACGCGGGATCGGCGTCGGCCGCGATGTCCGGCACTTCGCGGAACTGTGGATCCGCCCCCTGGGTGCCGACCCCCGCGCCGGTCTGCCAGCTCGGCCGCTTGATGATCTGCGACACCCCGCCACCCGTGCCCTGCGACATCGTCGCCTCGGTCCACACCGTCTCGTCGGCGTAGTCGCTGGTCGAGGTCAGCGACAGCGTCGTGCCGCCGACGCCGGTCGCGTTGGACAGCATCGATGGGAACATGACGCCCTTGCCCTGCTCGCCGGGGAACTCGCCGACCGACTTCGGCGGCGTGCAGTCGAGCCCGCCGGTGTCGCCGCTGGACGCGAAGAACGTCGTACCGTGCGACTCCGCGGTCGCGACGTCGGCGTCGAGCACCTGGAAGTCGGCCGGCTCGAAGTAGATGTACTCGCAGTAGCCGAGCGAGGCCGACCAGACCGCGCCGGGGAACTGCTTGTCGACGTCCTGGAACGCCTGGTGGAAGACCTGCGCGAACGTCGCCTGGTCGTTGCCTCCGGCATAGTGCATGACGTCGTCGTAGACGATGCGTGCGCTCGGGGCGAGCATGTGCACCGTCTCGATGTCCATGTCGGTCTCGACGCCGTCGCTCTTGTTGTCCGGGCCGATCAGCGTCGGCGTGAGCGCCGGCAGGTTGAACATGCGGTCGAAGTCGTCGAGGCTCTGCTGGTTGAACCCGTCGCCGGGTTCGAAGATGACGACGGTCTGACCCGCGCCGGTGTCGCCGGCCTGCGTCAACGGCAACGCGTTGTACGCGCGGATCACGTCGCTCGGCGCCAGGCCCTTCGGCGGGATTCCCTTCGGCGGCGTGAACAGCTTGCCGCCTTCGTGCAGTGTGCTGATCCGGCCGAATCCGCTGACCGACGCGGCGAGCTCGCGCGGCACCGACGCGTCGGTGCGCGCGGCCAGGAACCGGGCGCCGCCGGGGCTGCGCCAGTCACGGATCGCGACGCCGAGGGCGGCGCCGAGCGCGCCCGGCGTGCCGCTCAGCGTGGCCCCGCTCGCCGTCACGTCGGAGACGCGCAGGCCGCGGGCGGCCGACCACGCCCGCAACGCGGCCGCACCACCGGGACGCAACGCGACGAGCATGTCCACGCTCTTCGCCCGGCTCGGCCCGAGGTCGGTCGAGTGATGCAGCACCGACGCCCACGTCAACTGCTTCACCGCACCCGACGCCGTACGTCCGGCCGAATGCGATCCGGCGCCGCACGCGGCACTCGCGGCCAGAACGGTGACCGCGCCAACCGCGACGAGACCGCGACGGGTGCGGCGGGTCATGCGGCGTTCGCCGCCGCGCGCGCGAACACCTTTGCCGTCACCGAATCCTCGAGCGCCTTCTGCGGGGGCTGGACGACGCCGGTGAAGGTCACCTGGATTTCGAACCGCTTCGCGATGATCCCGATGTCGTCACTCGTCAACGTGACCTCACGGCCGCCGGACAGTTTCAGCGTCACCACCGTACGGACCCCGAACTGGCCGTTCGCCACGGCGAGCCGGCTGCCGGTGATGCTCACGATCGAGTCGCCCTTCGGCGGCTTGAGGAACTTCTTCGCATCGGCGACCGCGCAGTCGACGCCCTTCGGGCCAGTGAACGCGTTCCAGTCCGCCTGCGCCTCATCCGCCGTCTTCGTCACGTTGATCAGGCCGTCGGCGAACGCCAAGCCGTCGGCGCGGCCGAACTCGACGGCGCTCGACGTCGTCTGTTCGGTCTCGATTGTGGGCACGCCGAGGCATGCGTCGAAGTACGCGTCCTCCTTCGTCTGCTGCGCGGCCGTCGTCGTGATCCGCTGCGACTTCCATCCGCTCGGCAGGTCGTCCGCGGTCAGCTGGATCGCGGCGACCCGTTGCTTGTCGTCGCCGGTGCTGACCGGCGCCGGGCTGGACACGGTCGGCGTCGGCGTGACGGCGGACGACGGCGAGTTGTGCGCCGACGGGGTCGACGACGAGTTGCACGCGCTCAGTGCCATCGGCAACGCCAACACGCTGGCGAGTGCGATCAAGCGGTTCATCGGGCTCCTTCGGCGAGCGTGGAGTCGGCGGAATCGATCGAATCGGCATTGGCGGATCCGACCGCCGCACCGACCGGGGTACGTGGTTCGGGCGCGTCCGGTGCCGGCACCGTGGATCCGTGCGCGCGCGCCAGCCGGATGAAGAACGCGAGCAGCAGCACCGGGAACGCGACCCGGAACAGCGCGTTGCGGGTGATGTCCTCCGGCTCGAAGAACGACTCGGCCGCGTGACCGGTCGAGATGACCTTCTCCGACGTGTAGAACAGCACGGTGCCGGCCAGCAGGATCGTGTAGCCGAAGAAGCCGAGCACGCGGGTCGCGCGCGGCAGGTGCGACGTGCCGTGGTTGGTCATCGACTCCCCCGACATCGTCACGTCCCAGACCACGGCGACGAGCAGGATGATCGCGGCCCACACGCTGATCCGCGCCGCGGACAGCGCTTTGCCGTACAGCCACATCATCAGTTCGAGCGCGGCCAGCGCTCCCTCGATCCCGACGACGCCGGCGATGACCAGCCGACCCATCGGGGTGCCGTGTTCATCGCGGGCGCGCAGCACCAGGACGGTCGCGAGGCCGAGGATGCCGGCGCCGAACAGCACGCCGTATTCGGACAGGTGCGGCAGGTGCGGCGACTCGCCGAACAGATACGTGCCAATGCCGGTGCCGTTGTAGAGCAACGTGAACAGCGACACGACGCCGACCACGAGACCGGCCGCGATCCACTGCGGCCGCCACCGGCGCCACACCGCCAGCCCGATCAGCAGGATCACCAGCGTCAACCCGACGCCGAATCCCACGTTGAGCGCCAGGCGGTGGTTGTCGAGAGCCTCCGGCGTCTCCGATTCCTTCTCCGGCGGCGGCAACGGCGCCGGCGCCGCGCCGTCTCCCCGGAACGACGTCAGCACGGCCTTGAACAACGGCGTCGCCGGTTCGAGCTTGAACGTCGATCCCTGCACCGCTTCGTACACGGCGTACGTTCCGGAAGCGTTCGGATTGCCGACCGGCCGGCTCCAGACGTAACCCTCGGTCTCGTCCTTGCCGGTGAACTTCGTGCCCTGCCAGCCGTCGAACGACGCGTCCTCGACGGGCGTGACGGCGAAGCCCTGCTCGATGGTCGGCAGGTCGGCGACCGGCAGCACCAGGACGGCGACCCGCTCGTAGCCGCCCTTGCCGTCGTAGTTGTTGGCCTGCACGGACTTGCCGTTGTTGTGCACGATCCAGCCGCGCGGGACCTGGAAGCTGAACGCGGTCGGCCCGCTCGACGCCTTCTGCGTGAGCACGTCCGCGCCCGGCGCGTACTCGCCCTTCTCGGTCGCGACCTCGGCCGGCCGCAGGTTGCTGAACGCGCCGGTGATCGACGCGACGATGTTCGGCAGGATGACGCCGGTCAACGCGGTCGCACCGACCAGCGCGGCGAAGCTGATGCCGGTCTTCCATCGCCGGCGCTCGAGCCGCAGCCCGTAGAACACGAGGGCGATGAGGCAAATTGCCAACGCCAGCAACGAAATTCCGCGCACGGCCTCGAACAGCGTCGACCGGCTGAACGCGCCGAATCCGTCCTGCATGCGGAAGTACCCGTACGCCGCCATCGCCAGCGCGGCGACGACACCGGCGACCCACAGCGCCTGCGCCCGGCCGCGCGCGACCGCGTGGGTCAGCCGCTCGCCGGTGAGCTGCCCCCACTCACCGAAGTCGACCGCCGCGACTTGCAGGATCGGCCACATCGCGAAGACCAGCGTGCTCAAGATGGCGTCGATCGTCGCGCCGTAGAGGTTCAGCCCGCCGAGTGTCGGAATGCCGATCCGGAAGATGGCGAGGTAGGCGCCGATCAGCGCGGCGAACCCGACGACGAGCACGATCCGGGTTCGCGGCTCCTGCTTGCGCGAGTGATCCAGCGCGCGCGCACCGATGCAGAGCAACACGAGGACGACGAGGATCGCGCGGTCGGTCCATCGCACCCACGCCGGGACGATGTCGAAGATGTCCAGCCCGCCGACGATCCCGCCGAGCGCACCGGTGTAGACGCCGATCCCGAACGTCATCACCACCGCCGCCGGCGTCGCGATCCACAGCGACGTCAGCGACACCGCGGTGTAGAGGTAGCCGAAGCCGAGCGAGATGAGCACCAGCACCGCGATGAACAGCGGTTGCCCGATCTGCGTGACCGCGCCCTGCGACCGGCCGAGGTAGACACTCGACGAACCGACGTCGCGCAACGCGAGCAGCAACACCGTCGCGAGGACGCTCGCGACCGCACCGGCGGTCGCGACCCGCAACGGCCGGTCCATCGTCGCGATCGACAAGCGTCGTTCGGCGAACAGCCGCCGTAACGACGTGACTTCGTGTTCCACCTCGTGCTCGACTTCGTGCTCGAGGTGTTCGCCGTGTTCCTCGTATCCCTCGGATTCGGGCGGCTCGCCGCGATCCCCGTGCTCGTCTGCGTTGGCGGGCACCTCGTCGCGCGGCTCGTCCCCGTCCGGGCCGCTCTTGTTTCTCATCTCAGCCGGAACCACCCAGGATCGACGACGTCATCGCATCCGAGTCCTGCGCGGCGGCCTTGTAGGCGTCTTCGCTCGTCGCGTCGAACACGGAGAGGACGCTGTAGCCCTGCGGGTTGAGCAGCTCGTAGAAGATGCCGACGATCTGCGTGGTCCCCTGGTTGGTCGTCAACGTCGCGGTGAACGGCATCGTCGCGACCGAGGTGAACCCGGCGCTGCCGCTGACCTGCTGCGTCTGCGTCTGGCCGACCTTGACGTCGGAGAGCGCACTGTCGCTCGACACGTAGGCCTGCGCGTCATCCTGCAACTGCGTGGCCGCGTCCTGCTCCTTGGCCGCCCCGCCGGCGGCGAAGTATTCGGCGTCGCCATTCGGTCCGAGCAACGAGACCTGGTGGTTGCCGGTGCCCTCGACCTTCCATCCGGCGGCGGGCGTGAGGCTCGCGCCGTTGCCGAGGTCGACCGTCCCGCTGCCGGAGTTCGACGCCGGCTGCGCCGGCTGCGACGACTCCGGTGTCGGCGAGCCCTGGTCGCTCGGCTGCGACGTGTCGCTGGGTTGCGGGGCCGGCTGGCTCGGCTGGGTGGGCTGGGCCGGCTGCGACGACACCGGTGCCGGTGCCGGCGGTGCGGGCGGCGGGTTGTTCGAGTGATGACCGCCGGTGAGCGAGATGACCGCGACGATCCCGCCGATCACCGCGACGCCGCTGCCGGCGATGAGCCCGATCTTCGCGCCGTTGAGGTGCCCGCGGTCGCCCGCAGGCGCTGCGGCGGGCGGCGTGACCGTCGCCGGCGGAGGCGGCGGCGGGTAGCTCACGGCCGGCGGCGGAGGCGGCGGAGTGGCTGTCGAAGGCATCGCAGAAGTCCCCGTTCTTCGCGTTCGTATGTGCGGGTCAGGCGGAGGTGGCCGCGTAGGACTTGACGTGCTCCTGGTGCGGCTTGGGCATCGCGGCGACGGCCGTGCCGCAGGCCAGGCAGAACGCCGAGCCGGCGACGAGCGGAAGCCCGCACTCGGCGCAGTTGCCGCCGTAATGACCGGCCGGCGTCACGGTCACCGCGGTCGCTTCGTCGAGCAGCGCGGCGTGCGCCTCGTCGCGGATCCGGATCAGCCCGACCGCCGCGGTGACCACCGCGATGATGAACGTCAGCACGACGCCGCGGTCGCCGTAGATGGCCAGCGTCGCGACCGCCGAGTCGTACACGCCGATCAGCAGGAAACCCTCGAGCAGACCCAGCGGGTACGCGCTGGTCCGGCGGCGCAACCGCATCACGGTGATGGCCGCGGCGGCGCCGTAGATGACCGGCTTCGCGAAGCCGAGGGTCAGCGCGATGAACGCGTCCCGCGCGCTGCTGGTGCTGTGCACCGTCGCGGACGAGAACGCGCCGTGCTGGACCACGATCGATTCGGCCAGCGCGAGCGACGCACCGCCGAGTGCGGCGAACGTCAGCGCGTCGAGCGCGTGCGCGAACCGCGGCCGCGCGGTCACCAGTGCCGGCGCGGCCTGTACGACGACCAGCGTGACGAGCGGCAGCACGACACACAGTTCGAGCAACCGGCCGGTCGACGGCAGGTTGTTGGTCAGGCTGACCGCGCCGCTGCTGGAGAACGTGTTGGCCAGAAACCCGATCCCGACGCCGAGCGCGCCGGCGAGGCCGACGCACGCGGCCACGACGGTCCACGGATCGTCGGTCCAGACCTCGTGGTCGTAGAGGTACATCAGGAGCACGCCCGGCAAGGCGATCGCGGCACAGATCAGCGCGACCGGCAGCACGCCGAAGCCCGCGGCCACGAGGGATGCCGCACCGGCCAGCGCGAGCCCCAGCTTGTACAGGTGGTGGCGCGAGCCGGACACGTGCGGCATCAGCGTGCTCACGAGGGCCAGCGCGCGGACCGGTTCACCCGGTGACGCGGCGTAGTGGCTGGTGCGATCGACCGTCGTGGTGAGGCCGGCACCGCAGCGGTAACAGAAGCGAGCGAGCTCCGGGTTGTCCGTCGAGCACCGGGAGCAGGTCATAAGGTCCTCCGCAGTCAGGAAGGGAGCGGCGGGAGCATGACACGACATTCGGCGTCTTAGTGGCCCTTTCGCCAAGATGCAATTCGTGTCTATCCGATTCGTACAGAAAAAACCGGTGACACGGCGGGACATGCCGCAAGGGGACGACGAAAGCCGATCGGGATGGCAGTATCCCGGCATGCACAAAGACGACACCGGAGCGTGGCACAGCGACGACGACGTGTGGGTCTGGAACGGCTCGGCCTGGGAGCCGGCCTCGCCGGCCCCGAGCGAGGTGCCGCCCTCGGCGCCGAAGCCCGACGCCGAGCACCCGCTGTCACCGGACGGGTCGCAGGTCTGGGACGGCACGGCCTGGGTCCCGACCGGCGGTGCCGCTGCCGGGGCAACGGCCGGTGACGCGCCCCCGGAGCCGCCGGCCGAGCACCCGCTCTCGCCCGACGGCCACTGGCAGTGGGACGGCACCGCGTGGCAGCCGGTCGACGCCGCCGCCCCGCACGACGCACCGACGAAGCAGCTCTCCCCCGACGGCAAGTGGGTCTGGGACGGCACCGCCTGGCAGCCGGTGACGGACGCGGTCGCGGCCAGCAACGCACCCGCGGCCGGCGACACCGCGGCCGCGCTGATCGCGAGCGGCATGCCGGTGTCCGACGACGGCGCATGGGTCTGGAACGGCACGAGCTGGATCCCTACCGCCGAGCCCGAGCACCCCGCGGCGAAGAAGAAGCGCAAGACCGCCGCGGCCGGTCACTAACTCGTCGACGTTCGATCCATGACGGTTGCTACGGCGGCAACGGCTACTGCCGTGACGAAGACCCAGACGGACAGGTAGCTCAGGCTGCCTTCGGCGAGCGACCAGATCGCGGCGCCGCCCGCGACGACGCCGGCACCGGCGCGCAGGCGGTTCGTCATGCGCCGGCGGCGTACGACGCCCGCCATCGCGGCGAGACCGGCGACGAAGACGATCGCGAACGGCTCGGCCCGGCCCGAGTCCTCGAAGTACAGGCCCGGCTCGTAGTACTCGGTCATGTTGTAGGCGAAGCCGGAGCTGTCCGCGTCGTAGGAGTAGGGGTCGTAGGTGTACCCGCCGACGAAGTAGCCGCCCGACGACACCGAGTTGGTGGTGCCGAACAGCGAGAGCACCGCGATCCCGATCGCGGCAAGCGCGATGCCGGCCCGGCTGCGCAGCGGGATCGGCCCGCCCTCGGCGGCCAGCCGCCGCCACGCTTCGCGGACCAGGACGTACGCCGCGGCGAGCCACAGGACGCTGGTGACCTGCAGGCGGGCCGAGACGACGGCGACACCAGCGACCAGCGCGGTCAGCACCCACAACGCCGCGTCCGCCACCGGCGCCGGCAACGAGAGCCGGTGCGCCGGCAGCTTGGCGATCTCGGCCGCGCCGGCCAGCCCGGCGGCGGCGAGAAGTACGACGGTCCAGAACCACTCGGGGCCGTACTGGTTCGGCAGCCAGCCGATGACGACGGCGAGGACCACGAGCGCGGCACCGAACAGCGGCGCCGACTGGCGCCGCGCGGTCATGGATTGGGTGGCGACGGATTGGACGGTCGGCGATTGCGCCGGCACGTGTTGTGCGGGCAGGGTGGGCGGCGGCGGGGGTGGCGGTCCGGGCCGGCGCGCGTCGCGGACCAGCGGCACGACGACGCAGATCAACGCGAGGAACCACGCGATCTGGGTGACGCCGAGACTGAGGAAGTCGAGTTGCTGCGCCGCCAGCAACAGCGCGAAAGACGTGAGCAGCACCGGTGATCCGAAGACCGCGGGCAGCGCGGCGAGTGCCGGCAGCCGGCCGCCTTGGCGCAGCTGACCGGCCACGACGACGAGGCCGAGGATCAGCAACGTGACGAGCCAGCGCACCGGCACGTCGTGCACCGAGTGCACCCGGTCCGCGATCAGCGCGATCACGAGGAACCCGAAGCCGATGACCGGCCACACCGAACCGCTGCGAGCCTCGGTGCCGAGACCGACCCGCCCGGCTTCGCGGTCGAGCCTCGTCATCGCCTCGGCCCACGCATCCTTCGCGAGGGCGATCAGCGAGCTCGCCTGGCCGGGCAGCCCGGCCCACGGCGACGCGCCCGGAGCGGACGCAGCGGGCGGTGGTGGCGGTGGTGGCGGTGGTGGTGACGCGGCCCCCGTGGTCGTCATCGTGACGTCGTCCTTCGTCGTGGCGCGGCCGTACTGCGGACGGCGCGACCATAACCCGCACCGCGACGCGGTGAGGTGAATATCGCGATACCGCCGCGAACCGCCGCCTACTCGGCGAGAATCGGCGAGAACGGGATGACTCTCGGAGGATCATGCGCCGGACAGTTCGCATCCTCGCCATCGACGGCGGCGGGGTGCGTGGCCTGTTACCCGCCCGTTTCCTCGCCGAGCTGGAAGCGATGAGCGGTCAGCCGCTGCATTCCCTTTTCGACGTCATCGCGGGCACGTCGGTCGGCGGCATCCTCGCTCTGGGCTACTGCGCGCCGGGTCCGGAGGGCGCCGGCTACTCCGCCGCGAAGGTCTTCGAGGACATCCGGGCGTGGCTGCCGGACATCTTCCCGCCGCTGCCGGGCGCGTCGTCGCTCGACGGGTTGCGGGACGCGCACGAACGCCACGCGCTGTCCCAGCGCGTCGGCGCCGCGTTGCTCCCGCACCACTTCGGCAATGCGCGCTACAGCGCCGCGGCGCTCGAGGATCACGTCACGCGCGCGTTCGGTGTCGCCCGGCTCAGCGACGCGCTCACCGACGTCGTCGTGACGGCGTACGACATGCGCGGCGGCGAACCGGTGGTGTTCCGCAGCCGGGACGCGCTGCGCGGTACGACGGGCCGCGCGAACCCGCGGATGGCCGAGGTGGCCCGCGCGACCTCGGCCGCACCGACGTTCCTGCCGCCGTTGCGGCTGCTCGACGAGCGCGCCGAGTCGGTGCTCATCGACGGCGGTGTCGTCGCGAACAACCCGGCCGCGATCGCGTACCTCGACGGCGTCGAGTACGGCCGCGACGACAACGGCACGGCGCCCGACGTCGTACTGCTGTCCGTGGGCACCGGCCGCCCGTCCGCGCAGCAGCCCAGTTACGAAGAGATCTTCACGCGCAACTGGGCGTCGCTCGGGATGGGCCTGCTCGGCGTCGTCCTCAACGGCGTCGGCGAGATGGCGCACCAACTCGTCGACCGGATGGTGTCGGGCAAGCCGGCGCCGAACCAGTACCTGCGGATCCAGCCGAGGTTGCCGGCGAACGCCAGCCTGCACATCGACGACGCGTCGCCGGCGAATCTCGACGCGTTGATCCGCTGCGCGGAATCGGCGGTCGCCGACAACCGCCCGGCGATCGAGCAGTTGATCGCGGTGCTGACGCAGCCGGCGACGCCGCCGGGTCACCTGACATCGGCGACGTCCGCGGAGCCGGCGACGGCGACCGCACCCTTGCCGCGCCAGTCGACCGGAACACCGACGAGTTGATGCACGCGATGACCACCGTGCAAGCCGGCGACGGCGACGAGCTGCGCGAGCTGCGCGCGGACCTGCACCAGCGGATCCGCCGCGCGACCGACCTGCCGATGTTGTTGTTGTCGATCGCGTTCATCGCCATCATCGTCTGGCCCATCGCGATGCCGCATCTGAGTGCGAGCACTCGTACGGCGCTGACCGCGGCGGACGACGGGCTGTGGGCCGCGTTCGCGTTGGAGTACGCGGCGCTGGTGGTGACCGCGCCGAACCGCCGGCGTTACGTCGTCTCGCACGTGCCCGATCTGCTGATGGTCGTGTTGCCGATGCTGCGGCCACTGCGGGTGCTGCGGGTGCTGCGGCTCAGCACGGTCGCGGTGTCCGGCGCGCAGCGCTCGCGCCACCTGCTGGTCTCGCGCGCACCGCTGTACGCGACCGGGCTTGCGGCCCTCGCCGTCGTATCCGCGGCGGTCATGGAGCTCAACGCCGAACAGCACGCGGCCGGCGCGCGCATCACGAACATGGGCGACGCGCTGTGGTGGGCGGTCACCACGATCACGACGGTCGGTTACGGCGACTACTACCCGGTGACCGCGTCGGGGAAGGTGATCGCGGCCGCCCTCATGCTGACCGGCATCGGCTTGCTCGGCGTCATCACCGCATCGGTCGCCGCATGGTTCATCGGCGCCGAGGAAGACGAAGCGATGTCACGCGAGGCTCGGCTCGAAGCCGTCGTCGCACGGCTGGAGCAACAGGTGGACGCGATGAGCCGGGCCGCTTCGGTCCGGGAGGGTTGACGTGGCCGGCGGCCAGCGGCACTACACCGGCGACCGGGCGGCGCTCGGGCGGTTCGAGGCGTTCCTGTTCTCGGCCATCGCGACCGTGGTTCTCGTGCGTGCGTTCCTCATCGTGACCGGTTATCCGAAGGTCGGCGGCCACGGTCTGCACGTCGCGCACGTGTTGTGGGGCGGCCTGCTCATGGGTGCGGCGATCGCGATCGTGATGGTCTATCCGGGCTCGCGGTGGCGGCATCGAGCCGCGATCATCGGCGGCATCGGCTTCGGCCTTTTCATCGACGAGGTCGGCAAGTTCCTGACCAGCAGCGTCAACTACTTCTACAAGCCGGCGATCGCGATCATCTACGTCGTCTTCATCGCGTTCTACCTGTCCGTGCGCGAGCTCGTGATGCGCAGCCCGCTGACGCAGCCGCAACGGCTCGCGATCGCGTCGACGGCGTTGGCCGACCTGTCGCTGGGACAGCTCGGCAGCGGCGGGCGCGAGTACGCGCTCGGGGTGCTGGCCGACGCCGAGCCGGACGTCCTCGGCGAGCACCTGCGCTCGGCGCTGCTGTGCGAGCCGTTGAGCACCGGCACCGAGGCGCGGCTGACGGTATGGCGGGAGAAGCTGGTCGAACGCGCTCGCGGGCTGCTCGGTCACCCGCTGGCACACGTCGGCGTGTACGCGGTCATCGTGGTCCAGCTCGTCGTCGTGATCGGGCAGCTGGCGGTGCTGCTGATCCACCCGACGCTCGGCGCGTCGACCGGCTCGCACACGACCATGCGCGTCGCCGAGGTCGTGACGGCGGCCAGTGGCGCGTACACGCTGTTCGGGTTGGCACGCGCGGTGCGCGGGGATCGGGCCGGCGCCCTTCGGGTGCTCTTCCGGTCGGTGCTGATCACGGTGCTGGTGACACAGACGTTCGTGTTCGCGGAGTACCAAGCGCTCGGCGTCGTTGGGCTGGTCGTCGATCTGGGATTGTTCGGTCTGTTGCGGGTCGCGGGCGAGGCGAGCCCGGACGCGTTCCTGGATCCGGAGATGGCCTGACGCCGGCGCGCTGTCGCCGCCCGGTTATCGAGGCCCGGTTATCGAGGCAGGGTCATCGAGGCCCGGTCATCGAGCGGTCAGTGCCAGCCGCCGTTGACGTAGCGCCGCTCGGTCTGTTCGGCACCTTCGACGTCGTCCTCGCGAGGTCGCTCGGACGCCCGCCGGGTGAGCAGGATCGCGGTCACGGTGAGGGCGAATGCGACTGCCAGGCTCAACGCGACAATCGGGTCGTTCATGACCAACTCCCGTTCTCGGGCTTACCTCCCAAACCCTGGCAGAACGGACGCATGATCGTGGCGGAATCGCCAAATTGGCAGGTGTTCGACAACCCCTCTTACGGCAACGCGATCGACGCTGCCCTGGCCGGCCGCGCGGGGACCTCGGCGCCGCCGCGCGGTGTCGCCCAGTCGAGGTGGTGCGGGGCCGGCGCGCTGACGAAGAACCCCTGCGCGGCGTCGATGCCGACCAGTGATGCGGCGTCGAATTCTTCTTTCGTCTCGATGCCCTCCGCGATGACCGCGCAGCGGATCTCCATCGCGAACATCACGATCGCCGCGACGAGCGCGCGCTTCGCCGCGTCGTGGTCGAGCCCGTTGACGACGTCGCGGTCGAGCTTGATGAAGTCCGGCTGCAGCCGCAGGATGTGCGCGAACGACGCGTAGCCCGCGCCTGCGTCGTCGACGGCGAAGCGCACCCCGAGCGCGGACAGTTCGTCGCGCTTGCGCAGGAACGCCGGGTAGTCGTCGACCGATGCGTGCTCGGTGATCTCGAGGACGAACCGTCGCATCGCGTCCGGGCCGTCCGCGGCCAGCAGTCCCAGCAATTCGGCGTTCTCGATCGTCGCCGGCGAGACGTTGAGCCATAGGTCGACACCCGGCGGGAGTGCGGTCCGCGACCGCGCGAGTGCGGTCCGGATGGCGAGCAGTTCGAGCTCTTGCCCGAGGCCGACGGCTTCGGCGTCGGCGAACCACTGGTCCGGCCGCCGATCCGGTGCGTCCGGGAATCGGGACAACGCCTCGGCGCCGATGACGTGGCCGGTGTAGAGCGACACGATCGGTTGGAAGACGACGTCCAAGCTGCGCCGCGTGAG
The DNA here is from genome assembly GCA_025980325.1 of Frankiales bacterium. Classification (GTDB taxonomy): domain Bacteria; phylum Actinomycetota; class Actinomycetes; order JAFAQI01; family JAFAQI01; genus BP-197. The sequence continues at coordinate 37,545 of JAICXQ010000005.1, read as the reverse complement.
CAGCAACAGGATCCGATCCCTCATCTCGTCGGTCGCACGGACCCGCGCCAGACCGTGCGCCGACGGACGGCTCGCACCGGTGATCGCGATCTCGCGGCGACCGCGACGGACCGTCACGATGTTGGTGTCGAGCCAGCGCTCGGTCCCGTCCTTCGCGACCGCGCGCATGGGTTGCCCGCGTACCTCGTTCGCCTCGCCGGCAGTCGCGGCGGTCAGCACCCGGCTCCACGACACGCGATCGTGCGGATGCAGCAAGTGCAGCAGCGGCCGTCCCATCAACTCGTTCGCGTCGTATCCGAGATAACGCATGACGTTGCTCGACACGAACGTCACGGTCCCGTCGGCTCCGCATTCCCACAGCAACTCGTCGCACGTGTCGAGGATTGCCGCCAGTCTGCGGTCGGCACCGACGCGTTCACGCCACCGCGCTCGGCGCTTCATAGGGCCGCTGTGTCCATGCATCCGATCCCCGAAACCCGTTGCGGCGACTAGCCAATCGACCAGCACCAATTTTCACCCGTTCGGTCCAACATTGTCCGTCGAACGACCGCTCCGGCGCCACGCGATCCGGCTGGTCAATCGACCAGCGGGACCACCGTTTCCGTTGGAAACGCACAGGAGATTGGGCTCGCATGCTCACTTCAGCCGACACCACAGCCGACATCTCTGCCGCTCGCCGGCGACGCATGGTTGCGCTGTCGCTGTGCGCGAGTGCGTTCTGCGCATGCAGCGCGCCCGCCGCCGCGACCGCGACCGCGAACGTCTCGTACGCCGCCGTCAGCGACCCCAGTGGTTATCTCGGCCGGCTCAACAGCGAGCGCGTCGCTCATGGCCTGCAACCACTCATCATGCGCTCGGATCTGACGCAGGTCGCGCAGTCGTGGTCGGACCACATGGCCGCCACCGGTGTCCTTTCGCACAACCCGCAACTCGCGACCGCTGTCGGCAATTGGCTCGCCGTCGGCGAGAACGTCGGCGACGGTCCCACGATCGGCGACCTCGACGCCGCGTTCATGGCCAGCGCGAAACACCGCGCGAACATCCTCGACCCGACGTACGACGACGTGGGCATCGGCACGGTGACCCGCAACGGAACGATCTGGATCACCGTCGACTTCCGTGACGTCGACCGGGCCGAGCCGCTGACCCGCGCGGCATCGCAACTCCGTCCGGTCTTGGTCCGCACTCAATCGGTGCTCACGGTCGGGTCGACGGGTGCCCGCGTGCGCTTCGTCCAGCGGCGCGTGCGCGTCGCTGCCGACGGCATGTTCGGACCGATCACGAGGCGCGCGGTCGAGGTGTTCCAGCGCCGTCATCGGCTCGTCATCGACGGCGTCGTCGGCCCGCGCACATGGGCCGCGTTGAAGCGATCCGGCACCGGCAACCGGCACGGCGCGGGCACGCGGTGCAGCGGCCTGTCGCTGGCGTGCGCCGGCTAGCGCCGGGTCAACGAAAGCAGCGGTCAACGAATCCAGCGGTTGCGCAACGCGATCGCGACCGCATGCGCGCGATCCGCGGCCTGCAGCCGTTGATAGCTGCTCTCCAGGCGGGCCTTCACCGCCGACACCGAGATGCCGAGTTCATGCGCGATCCGGACGTTGGTGTAACCGTCGGCGGCCATGCGCAGCGCCATCGACTCCGCGGCGGTTAACGGACCGCGGACCCAGAGCATGTGATCGACCGCCGCGGCGACCGACCACGCACTCGCGCCGACGCCGAGTTGGTCGACGAGTTCCGGTGAATCGCGGACCGCTTCGCCGACGACGACCACGGAGACCTGGCGCCGGATGAGCGACTCGACGAGCGGCTGCGCGCCGACGACGCTTTCGCCGTCCGGTATCGCCAAGCACACCGCGTTTCCTCGACGCAACGGCACCCGTTGCAGCGCACTCGCGCCGCCGGTGGTGTCGCCGCCGTCACTGACGATGCGCGAGGGTACGCCGAGCTCGTCGAGCAGCAACCGCACCAGCCGCAACAGCAACGGCTCGACCCGCCCGCCGAGGGCATGCAGCCACACCTGCGGCGCCGCCGTACGTTCGCGCCGCGCAGCGACCGCGTCGAGCATGTCCCGTGCGGTGTCGACGAACAGCGACGCGTGTTCGGGCGACGCCGCGTCGAGCAACGCGTCGACGAACAGCGGCTGCAACAACTGCTCCGCCATCGCGCGCAGATCGGCGACCTGGCCGACGAGCATCGGGAACACGTGCGTGGCCGCTTCGAGGTCGCCCTCGACGAGGCACAGCCGCAGCGCGGCGCAGGTGTTCGCGACCGGTCCGGACAGGTCGCAGAGGTCGAACTCCTCGATCTCGGCCGCGCCGATGTCGGGAATTCGCCACGATTCGTCGTCGGCGAGCCGCAGGTGTGGCGCAATCTCGACACCATGCGGGCGCAACGAGGCCGTCGTCATCAGCCGACTTCCGCCGAAGGCCTACGGAGACGGGACGCAGATCGTCGGCGTGGTGACTGTGTGTCCCTCTGCGGTCACAGATTTGGGATACTCGCAGAAATACGCCTGGTGGCCGGCGCTGGGATGGGCCGCGGTGATCGCGGTCACATTCAGGCCGGCGAGCGTGGCGAGCGCGAGCGGGGTCAGGACGACGCGCACAATATGGCTCATATCTCTTTTACGGCCGCGCCGGGCAGATCCCTCGCATGATTATCATCCCAACAGGAAGGAATTGTCCGAAAAGGCGGTCCGAACGAACTGTCGACGAGGGGTGTGAACCTCATGACCCAGGCGCCCACCACTTCACCGCGCCCGCTGTGCCGGCACGTGCAATGCGAGGGTAACGACGGCGTCTGCCTCGTCGCCGACCTCGCCTGGTCCGAACGCAGCCGCCTACTGACGGTCGCCCGGCGTCGCACCACGTCCGAGGCGGAGGCCGAAGACGCCGTGTCCGAGGCGATGACCCGCGCGCTCGAATGCCCCGACGTCGATCCCGACCGAGCCGCTGCGTGGCTCACCGCCGTGACGATCCGGCTGTGCATCGACCACGGCCGCGAACGTGCCCGCGCGCCGAAACGTTGGCAGTACGCGACGCAGACGTATCCCCGCACCGACGAGTTCGAAGACGACGTCGTCGACACGCTCGCCGCGGCGGCCATCGCGCCGCTGCTCGACGACATGCCGAGCCAGCAGCGGCGCGCGTTGCAACTGCGCGCCGACGGCGACTCGGTCGCGACGATCGCGGCCACGATGTCGCTGTCCGAGAAGGCGGTCGAGTCACTGCTCGGCCGGGCGCGCACCGCCGCGCGCTCGATCGTCGCGGGGCTCGGTTCGAGCGGCGTATTCGCGTACGGCTGGGCCCGCCGCGCAGACCCGGCAGGTGCACCCGTCGCGGTGTCGACGGCGATGGTGTTCGCGGTGACGACGATCGCCGCGGCGCACTTCGGCGTCGCGGGGTCCGGCGCCGCCGCGTCCGTCCCTGCCTCGCCGGCCCGCGCGTCTGTCGTCGTACTGGCCGAGCCGATGCCGCCACGAGCACTCGCACCGGTTGCCGTCGGTACGGCGCGACCTGCGTCGGTCGCATTACGACGCGAGGCGCATGCGGTCGTGCCATCGCACCGTGACGTCGCCGTCGGCGGCGTGCAGATCCACGACAGCGGCGCCGGCCGTGTGCAAACGCAACAGTCGCTGGAAGACTCGGTGAAGGCGTGCATCGCCGAAGGAGTCGAGATCAGTTCGACCTACATCGGCTGCCGCAGCGGCAAACCGAACCAGTCCTAGCCGCCGCGCCGGTGTGCGTGCCCGTGTCGCAAAGTCGCCAGTGGCGGGTTAACGCCAACAACGGTGCATCGGACCCGTTCTTGTCGTGGCTGCTCCATAGCGTCGAGTCACGTAACGAGACGGAGGTGGACGTTCGTGGTGTCGACCGCGCCGGCTGCGATCGAGCAGCTGTCGGCAGCGCTCGACGCGGTAGCGGCGCTCGACGTCCACGACCTGTCCGACAGCAGCTTGGTCTGCGGCATCGAGGAGTTGCTCACCGTCGAGTCGCGGCTGCGCGCGGTGCAGACGCGGTGGCTCGGTGCGGCCGACACTCGTGACTCGACGGTCAGCGAGTGCGGGCGATCGACCCGCTGGTGGCTGATCGAGGAGCACAACCTCAGCCGCTCGGACGCAGGCAGCCGGATGAATCTCGCCCGGCAACTGCCCGCGTTTCCCGCTCTCGACGACGCGTTCGCGACCGGCGAGGTCACTGCGGCGCAGGCCGGCGTCATCGTGGCCGGCTTGCTGTCGTGTCCGCTCGAGGTTCGCGACGTCGTCGAGAAAGAACTCGTCAACCTCGCCGCGACGTTCACCCCGTTCCATCTCGGCCAGGCGGTCGAAGCCGTCCTCGCTCGGCTCGGTGCCGGGCAGGACGAGTCCGAACGCGCCGAGCGCCGGCACGGGCGCCGCGGCGTCGACCTCGACCAGACCTTCGCCGGCATCGGCAGCCTCTCCGGCACGTTGACGCCAGAGGTGTACGAGGCGATGCGGCTGGCGATCGCGGCGGCCGGCGGCGGCGCGCCGGAAGGACCCGAAGACGACCGATCCGCCGCGCAGCGCCGCCACGACGCACTCGGCGTCGTCGCCAGCCACTACCTCGCCCATGCGGACGCGCCCGCGGTCGCCGGCGAACGACCGCGAGTCGTCGTGACGATCGACCGGGCTGCGCTGCTCGCCGCGTCCTGCGACACCCTCGCCGGCCAGCGCTGGGCCACCCTCGACGGCGGTCTGCCGCTGCCACCCGAGACCGCGCGGCGGCTTGCCTGCGACGCGCAACTGCTCCCGGTCGCCGTCGACTGGGACAGCGGCGCGCTCAACCTTGGCCGTACGACGCGGGTGTGGTCGCAAGCGATCCGCCGCGCGTCGTGGATCCGCGACGAAGCCAGCTGCGGGTTTCCGAAATGCGGGCGTCCGCCCGCCGACCTGCACCACATCGTCTGGTGGAGCAACGGCGGGCGGACCGATCTCGACAATGCAGCCTGGCTGTGCAGCTTCCATCACTGGCTGGTGCACGAAGGAGGCTGGACGCTACGCCGCGACCTCGACCGCCGCTACGTCTTCACCGCCAGCGACGGCCGCGAGTTCGGCCATCCACCCCGACATAGACAGCCGGCATGACCGAGCCAGGCATGCCGGTAACGACCGACGTGGCCAAATCATCCGCCGGCGCGTGGACACGGGAACGGCGTTGAGCCCTCAAGGGCCCGCGTCCAACGCTGAGCACTTGTGGAGGTGGCGGGAATCGAACCCGCGTCCTTCGGCGGTTCGTCAAGGCTTCTCCGGGCGCAGCCTGCTGCAGTTTTCTCAGCCCCGGCAGTGGCGCAGGCACCCTGCCGCAGGCTCAGTCACTGTTTGATTTCCCTGCCGACCCCGTGACCGGGTCGACCGGTGGAGCCCTCTATCGACGCCAGGTTCCAGGGCGAGGGCGCCCCTGGGCTGACGGTTCTGCTACCGGTCAGGCAGCGAGAACGAGATGCTGGTTATCGGCATCTATTGTTTTGCCGCGATGGATTTACGAGCTCACGCGACATCCTCGGCCCGCTTCACTTGACTCATCGACCGAAGTCGAAACCGTTCACCCCCTCGTCGGGATTTTCCACTGACGCAACCGATTCTACGCCGCCGTTCACTCCCGGCCTTTCGCCCGACGGCCGGCCACCCGGGAGATCTCGCGCGCCGCATCGCGCGCCGCCAGCGTCTGCCGTTTGTCGTACGCCTTCTTGCCTCGCGCGAGCGCGATCTCGACCTTGGCCTTGCCGTCCTTGAAGTACAGCGACAGCGGCACCAATGTCAGGCCGCTCTCCTTGGTCTTGCCGATGAGCTTCGCGATTTCGGCCCGGTGCAGCAGCAGCTTGCGCGAACGCCGCGGCTCGTGGTTGGTCCACGAGCCCTGGTCGTACTCCGGGATGTGGACGCCTTCGAGCCACACCTCGCCGTCCTTGATCCGGCCGTACGCGTCGACGAGTGACGCGCGACCGGCGCGCAGCGACTTGACCTCGGTGCCCACCAGCGCGAGACCGGCCTCGTACGTCTCGTCGATGTGGTAGTCGTGCCGGGCCTTCTTGTTCTGCGCGATGAGCTTGCGCCCGGACTCGCGAGCCAAGACCGGAACCTAACCTCGGCCGCTGCTGCCGGCGTCCGCGGTCAGGCCGGAGAGCACCTCGACCGCGCGTTGCTCGATGACCGACGGCGGCGTGCCCGCGGGCATCTCGAGATCGGGCGTGACGCCGACGCCGTCGATCGACCGGCCGGACGGCGTGAGGTAATGCCCGACCGTCAACTCCAGCGCCGATCCGTCGGAGAGCTGGCTCGGCGCCTGCACGCTGCCCTTGCCGAACGTCTGGCTGCCGATGATGACCGCGCGACCGCGGTCCTGCAGCGCCGACGCGACGATCTCGGCCGCGCTCGCGGTCCCGCCGTCGACGAGAACGACGAGCGGGATGCCGGTGTCGCCACCGCCGAGTGCGTCGAGCACCTGCGGCGCCTGCCCCCGCTGCTGGTAGGACACGACCGGCCCGTCGCGCAGGAACGCCGACGCCGTCTCGACCGCCTCGTCGAGCAATCCGCCGGGGTTGTCGCGCAGGTCGAGCATGATCCCGCGCACGTGCCGCGACTCCGCCGCGCGGACCTGCGAGCGCGTCCACCGGCCGACGCCGCGGGTGAACGCCGAGATGCGCAGCCGTTCGACACCGTCGCCGAGCGCGGTCGCGGACACGTCGTCGTCGTCGACCGCCGCTCGCCGCAGCGTCGTCGTCAGGACGGTCGAGCCACGCCGTACCTGGACGGCGACGACGGTGCCGGCGTCACCGCGCAGGCTCGCGACGACGTCGGCGACCGAACGGTGGCCCACCGAGCGACCACCGACGGCGAGCACGACGTCGCCGGCCCGCAGCCCGGCCCGCGCCGCCGGCGACGACGGCTCGACCGACATCACCCGAAGCGTCCCGTCCGCGCCGCGCCGGATCCAGACCCCGACGCCGGTGTAGGAACCGGAGAGCACTTGTTCGAACCGGGTGTAGTCGTTCGGGCTGTAGTACGCCGACCACTGGTCGTCGAGCGCGGCGAGCATGCCCTGCACCGCGGCCCGCTCGAGCGCGGCCTGCGACACCGGCCGCGCCGCTTCGGCGCTGATCCGCTGCTCGGCCTCGTCGAGGACACTCTGGTTGCCCCGGTCGTCGCCGCCGGTGCCGGTGAGCGCGATCGTCACCGCTCCCGCGCCATACGCGGCCAGCAACGCGGCGAACGCGGCCGCGAGACGAACCGGTCGGGGCGCGGGCACCCGACCAGAATAGTCAGTTCGGGATGGTCAGCTCAGACGCGCAGGTATCGCTGCAGCGTGCCGACCGCGGTGACCACCGAGGCAGCGATCGCCGTGAGCAGCAACACCGGTATCGCCTGGACGACGGTGCCCCAGCCGATGATGTCGAGCAGGTTGGTGTTGAACGCGTGCGCGATGCCGTGGTCGAACACGATCAGCTTCATCAGGAACAGCGCGCCGATCGCGATCGCGCCGGCGGTGATCGCGCACACGACGATCTCCATCACGAACGGCGCCTCGATGTAGGCGTCGGACGCGCCGACGAGGCGCATGATGCCGACTTCTCGCCGGCGCGTGTATGCCGCTAATCGGACGTTGTTGAAGATGAGCAACAAGGCCGCGGCAAGGACGACGATCGCGATCGCGAGCACCATCCGTCCGAGCGTGTCGAAGAACGCGAACAACCGTTTCAATGCTTGTGGTTCGGCCGCGACTTCGTCGACTCCGGGTAGGTTCTGCACCGCCTGCGAGACGATGTTGAACTGTCTCGGATTCTTAAGCTTCACCCGGAACGACTGCGGCATCTGCGATTCGGACGAGTTCTTCACCAGCGCCGGCGACGTCTGCGAGAACCACTGCTTGAACCGCAGCCACGCTTCGTGCCGGTTTTCGAAGTAGATCTGCTTCACCTGCGGCAGCGAGTTGAGCTCCTGCTGGATCGCGTCCTGCTCCGGCCCGGTGCTCACCTGCTTGAGATAGACCGTGACCTCGATCTTGCCGAACCAGTAGTCGTGCGTGCGGTTGATCTGCGCGTGGAACAGCCAGGCCGCGCCGAGGCCGAACAGCGCGATCGTGATCGTGAGGATCGTCGCGACGGTCATCGTCAGGTTGCGACGCAGCCCCTGCCACATCTCGGTGAACACGAAGTTCCAGCGCACGTTGTCGATCCTTTCAGCGGCTGTAGCCGTAGACGCCGCGGCTCTGATCCCGGGTGACCTTGCCTTCTTCGAGCTCGATCACCCGGCGGCGCATCGAGTCGACGATGTGTGAGTCGTGCGTCGCCATGACGACCGTCGTACCGGTCCGGTTGATCCGGTCGAGCAGCCGCATGATGCCGACGCTCGTCGCCGGGTCGAGGTTTCCGGTCGGCTCGTCCGCGAGCAGGATCATCGGCCGGTTCACGAACGCGCGCGCGACGGCGACGCGCTGCTGCTCGCCGCCGGACAGCTCGTTCGGCATCCGGTCCTCCTTGCCGGCCAGCCCGACGAGGTCGAGCACCTCCGGCACGACCTTGGCGATCGAGTGCCGTGGCTTGCCGATGACCTCGAGGGCGAACGCGACGTTCTCCGACACTGTTTTATTCGGCAGCAGCCGGAAATCCTGGAACACCGTGCCGATCTGGCGGCGCAGCGCCGGGACCTTCCAGTGGGAGAGGCGGGTGAGGTCCTTGCCGGCGACCCAGATCCCGCCGCGGGTCACCTTCTCCTCGCGCAGGACCAAGCGGAGGAAGGTCGATTTGCCCGATCCGGACTGGCCGACGAGGAAGACGAACTCGCCCTTCTCGATCTCGACGTCGACGTCGTCGAGGGCGGGACGGGCGCTGGTCGGGTAGACCTTCGTCACGGACTGCAACCGGATCACGGGAGGCCAGCGTACCGTCCGAGGCTGCGATCCCCGCGGCTCAACCGCCGCGGCCCCGGCACCGATCTAGTGCCGACGGTTGCGTGGACGGCCGCTACGCGGGAAGGATGACCGGCATGTGCTGTGAGCACCTGGTGTGCGCGAGTTGCGCCCAGCCGGTCGTCCAAGCCGGTTGCCCGGTCTGCCGGGCCGCCCGCGCGCAGCTGCACACCAGCGCGCCGACGCTCAACATCGCGCTGCTCGCTGTCGTCGTGACCGCGCTGCTGGCGATCGCCGCCGTACTGTACGGACAGTTCTCCGGCTGAGCCTCCCGGCCGGGGTCAGCGGCCGATGATCCCGCGGGTCGGGTAGGTACGGCGGCCCAGCATCGGCAGGCCCGTCGTCGGCAGGCCCGGCATCATCGCGACCGCGGGCCGGCGGCGACCGGCCTGGGTCATGAGCGCGCCGGACAGGCACAGCGCCGCGGCGACGGAGAGCATCGCCCACACCGGCAGCCCGGTGAACGGCAGCCGGGTCACCTTCTCGCCCAGCACCCCCGGGTGCTGCGTGGTCTTGGTGACCTTCTCGCCGAGGACCTGGGTGCACTTCTTCGTGTACGACTTCGAGGTCGTCGCGAGGCCCGGCGCGGAGACGGTGACGACGCCGGTCGTGTTGGCCGCGACGTTGTAGTAGCGCTTGACGATGTGGTCGGCCATGACCGTCACGTGCTCGGTCGAGCCGGACGGCGTGACGATGGTGAACGTCACCGCGTCGGTCGTGGTGTCGTCGAGCTTGATGTTGCTCAGCACGACCTGGATGCCGCGCGAGCACGAGGTCGCGAACGACACCTTCGGGTCGACGCCGCCCTGGTCGGAGGTGCCGGTGTCGCACGACGTCGGCCGGGTGTACGTGCCGAGCTGCGTCGACGTCGCCGTATCGGTCGCGGTCACGGTCGGGTGGGCCGCACTGACGGCGATGTCGACGACCGACTCGGTGTCCTTCGTGACGGTGACGTGGTGCGCGGCACCGGTGCCGGACGGATCGACGAGCACGTCGGCGTCGCTGCTGCCGGCGTCGATCGTGACGACCGCCTGCTTGCAGTTGCCGGTGACGCTGCCCGTCGCGGGAACGACGACCGGTTGCTCGTTCGGCTCGCCGTCGCAGAGGAACCAGTGGCTGATCGTGGGGACGTTGTCCTGGTTCACGCCGACCATCGGCGCGTGCAGGCCGATGACGGCGGTGCCCGGCAGCGAGGTGAAGGCCGCGGCCGGGTAGACGTTGTAGGCGTCGCCGCCCTTGACCACGAGCGCGTCGATCTGGGTGTCGGCCGGGATGGCCGAGACGGTCAGGTTGCTGTTGTCGCTGGTGATGTCGTAGTCGCCGACCGAGTAGCCGCCGCTGCAGTCGACCGCGACCTCGCTGTCGTCGGCGAAGCCGAGCTGGCTGCAGGCGTTGCCGGACTTGCCGTCGTGGATGTTGCCCGGGTACGCGGTCGCGCGCGGGTCTCCCGACGTCGGGCTGCCGGTCGCGGCGCTCGCGACGGCGACACCGGCGATCGGCGCGACGGCGCACGTGACCGCGCCAACCACCAAGAATCGAGCAAATCGGCCGTTACGGCGGCCGCGATGAACTGACACTAAAGACACTCCCCACCCGTGCGCCGTGGGCTCGGCGCTCGCTTCACGGTGATCAATGGATGACCCTCTCGTCAAGCGATACGCCGACTTGCGGGTCTTTCTGCTGATATGGGCGTTTCCGCTGCTCTCCACGCTCACTCCTCGCGCCGGCGGGCGTTCATCAACGTGGCGCCGGCGACGATCAGCACGCTCGCCACCGCGATCGCGGTCACCGGCGGCACGCCGGCCCCGGTGAACGGCAGCCGGCGGACGACCTTGATGCCCAGCACCTGGATGACCGCCGTCTTCACCACGTTGGACGGCGTCTGCGCCGTTTCGCCGGAGACGACGACGCCGGAGTTGGTGATCGTGCTGGTCGGCAGGCCGACGGTCGGGTCGAACGAGGGCTTGTCGATCGTGACCTGGAACACGAGGTGGCGGGCCGGCGCGCCGTGCGCGATGTCGCCGAGCGCCCACGACACCGTGTGAGCCGTCGCGTCGTACCCGGTCGTGCACGGTCCGGCGTCACTGCATCCCGCGCTGCCGCCGACGTACGTCGTGCCGGCCGGGACGGCGTCGGTGACGACCACGTCCGTCTGGTCGAGTGCGCCGGTGGTCGCCGCGTCGAACGTGTACGTCAACGTGTCGCCGTAACCCGCCGCGGTCTTGTCGACGTGCTTGACGAGGGTCAGGCCGCCCGTCGGCACGTGATGGTCGGTCGTGCACGGATCGCTATCCACCGGGGCACCCGGACACCCGCCGTCGATGAGTACGGCGTTGGTGAGCGTGGCACCCTCCGGAGCAGCCGCGTCGACCGTCACGGTGTACGTGATGGTCGTGACTCCGTCGACGCCGTTCTGCGCCGGCGGTACGTCGACCAGCCAGGTGAGCCGGCCGTTGCTGTTGGCGGTCTCGGTCGGGCTCACCGACGACTCGTCGAGAGTCACGTTGGCCGGCAAGGTGTCGACGACGCTGACCTGGTGCGCGGCCGCGAGGCCGGAGTTGCTCACCGTGATCGTGTAGTCGATCGAGTCACCGCGCTGCACGATCGATCCGCTCGGCGGGTCGGCGGTCTTCGCCAGCGCGAGCACCGGGAGCGGGGTCAACGAGTCGTGCACGTCCACCGACACGTCCTGGTGATCCTGGTCGACGACGACGTTGGTGACGTTGGGCGCGGCGTCGTAGGCGGGTGGCGCCACGGACTCGTGCAGGTCGTAGGTGCCCGTCGCGACGTTGGTGAAGACGAGCGTGCCGTCGCCGTCGGTGTCGGCGACCGTGTCGACGACGGACTGAGTCGCGTGGTCGAGCAGCTGGAACGTGCTGCCGCCGAGCGCCTGGGAACCCTCGTTCATCTTGTGCACGGTGATGCTGCCCTTGGTGTCGGTGAACACCGGCACCGGCGAGTTCGCCGCGCTGCCGGGCACGTGCACGCTCGGCGCCGCGGAGTCGAGCAGGTAGCCGGTGGGGGCGGCCTGCTCGGTCACGGTGTAGTCGCCCGGCACGGCCGGGTCGACCGTGACCTGGCCGTCTGCGGGGTCGGTGTCGTACGGGCCGTTGTCGAGGACGTCGAGGTACTGGCCCGGGTTCGCGATCGGCCGCGGGTCCGGCGTGATCCGGAACGTCGCGTCGCCGAGCAGCGCGCCGTCGCCGTCGTGCTTCACGATCTTCAGCAGGCCGCAGGTCGAGCCGGCGGACAGCTTGACCGGCTTGATGAAGTCCTTGAGGTTCTCGCCGGTGTCACCGGTCACGTTGCGGAACCCGAGCGAGCCGAACAGCGGCGGGCACGCGGGCTGCAGCCCGAGCAGGGTCGTCAGGTCGAAGGAGAACTCGAGGAACGACTCGTCCGCGCTGACGGCGTAGTCGAAGCCGGCCGGGTTCGAGCTCAGCGTCGTGGTGACCCACGCGCCGCTCGTCCAGACCGATTCCGCCGACAGCGCGATGACGCCGTTGCCCTTGTCGTCCAGCCGGAACCGGCGGTCGCCGTCGGACCGGTCCGGCGCGTACGTCGTGGTGTTGGTCGGCTGCGACTTGTCCAGCTCGAGGTAGTACGAGTCGGTGCCCGAGGTTGCGCCGCGGTCGAAGCCGAAGAAGACGTTCGCCGTACCGGGCTGGGCATAGGCGTAGATGTTCGTCATGTCGTCTTTCGGCGGCGCGCCGCCGGACAGCGTCCACGTCGACGGGTCGTCGCTCTCCTTGCTGCTGGACGAGTAGACCGTCGGGTCGCCGCCGGCGTCGTCGTTCTCGACCGGCTGCGTGCCGACCTCGGGGCTGTTCCAGTCGAGGTTGCCGGCGGTGTCGACGGCCTTGTTGCCGTCGATCTCGAAGACCGGGTTCGACGCGTGGGCCGGATTCAGGATGGCCGCGGGCACCCACATCGACATCAGGAAGAGCGCCGTGACACTGGCGAGGAACCGGCGGCTGAGACGATGCATCGGGACACCCCTACTTCGAAGAAAATCCGAAGCGCGGGTCGGTCTCACCAGTGGCTCCCCGCGACCAGGCACTTGCGGTGCCGGTGACCGAGAATCGGTCGCGGATCGACGCCCCCCGAGCGTGCCGGTTGCTACCGGCAGTCGCAACAGTCATTGCTCTGGGGCGTTGCCGTCAAAGGCCGCCGGTCACCCTTGAAGGGACATGTCGGACATGCCCCGGTAAGTGCAGCCGTTCGTACTATCGCCGCGCTCACCCGAGCAGCGGATGTCGATGTGCGTTCAGCCGACCTGCTGGCGGCGCCACCGGATCTCGGCGTCGATGAACGCGTCGATGTCGCCGTCGAGAACCGCGGCGGTGTTGCCGACCTCGACTTCGGTCCGCGCGTCCTTCACCAGCTGGTACGGGTGCAGCACGTAGTGCCGGATGATGTCGTCACTGCCGAAGCCGACGGTGTTGCGCGAACCTTTGAGCTTGCGCATCTCGTCGGCCTCTTCCTGGCGACGGGTCTCCAGCAGTCGCGCTTGCAGGACCTCCATCGCGCGGGCGCGGTTCTGGATCTGGCTGCGTTCGTTCTGGCAGGTGACGACGATGCCGGTCGGCAGGTGCGTGATCCGCACGGCCGAGTCGGTGGTGTTGACACCTTGACCGCCGGGGCCGCTCGACCGGTAGACGTCGACGCGGATCTCGTCGTCGGGGATGTCGACGTGGTCGGTCGCCTCGACGACCGGCGTCACGTCGACACCGGCGAACGACGTCTGCCGCCTCGCCTGGTTGTCGAACGGCGAGATGCGCACCAGCCGGTGCACGCCGTGCTCGCCGGCAAGCGTGCCGTACGCGAACGGCGCCTTGACCACGAACGTGGCCGACTTGATCCCGGCCTCCTCGGCGTACGACGTGTCGTAGACCTCGGTCTGGTGGCCGTGCCGCTCGGCCCACCGCACGTACATCCGGAACAGCATCTGCGCCCAGTCGGCCGCGTCGGTCCCGCCGGTGCCGGAGTTGATGGTGACGACCGCTTCGCGCGGGTCGTAGTCGCCGGAGAGCAACGTCCGTACTTCGAGACTTTCGATGTCGCCGGCGAGGGCGGGCAGGTCCGCGGTCGCCTCCTCGACGAGGGCGGGATCGTCGAGGTCGAGCGCGGCCTGCACGTCGTCGAGCCGGGCGCGCAGCGCCGCGGCCCGGCCGAGATCGCTGCGCAGGTGCGACATCCGGCTGGTGACCGACTGGGCGCGGTCCTGGTCGTTACAGAGATCCGGATCGGCGGCCTCTTCCTCGAGCGCGGCCAACTGCTTGCGCATGCCGTCGAGGTCGAGCACGGCTTCGACCGACGACAGTGTCGTCGCGAGCTGCGCGACCCGCTCTTTGAAATCTCCCGGCGGCATGCCGATCAGCCTAGTCGGGCTCAGCAGCCGCCTGACGAGACCGGCGACCGCGCGTGGGCGGTGACATCGACCTCGACGGCGCCGCCCGCGTGGCCGGGCAGCAGCTTGCCGAGCAGCCGCCCGAACGGGACCTTTGCCCGTCCGGTCAGGCGCACGGTCACGGTGCCACCGTCGACGGCGACGTCCGGCTGGTCGAGTTGGCGGAATACGTGGGTCAGGTCGTCGCTGTCGTCGGCGACGTCCGCGAGCACCCGCTCGCGTGCGGCCGGCGCGTCGATCGGCAGCGTCGCGCCGCAGCCGCCGATCGAACCGGAGTAGACCGCGGCCCGGTCGACCGCCTGCGCCGCGTCGAGCGCGGCCGCATCGGCGGCCGAGGCGAGCCCGCGACGGGCCAGGAACACCGCGGAGGCGTCGATCCCGACGACGACGAGGACGAGTGCGATCGCCGCGTACCCGATGATCAGCAACGACATCTGGCCCTCGTCCCGGCGACGCGTCAACACGTGGCTTCGCCGGTCCCCGCGAAGCAGTCGATCCGCTCCCGATGGTGCGCGGACACGACGATGCCGGCGACGCAGCGCCGCCCGCACAACCACGACGGCACGAACGGCAGCGCCACCGTACGGCGTAGGTCGACGGTGAACGTCGAGCCAGGCTGGTACGAACACGAACCGCACGACACGACCCGGCCGGATGGCGTCCACGGCACGCCGTGGTCGTGCATCACCAGCGCGACCGCGGCTTCGGCCCGTTGCTCGCCGAGCGCGTCCGATCCGGCGGTGGCATATGCCCGGGCGGCCTCGCGCGCCGCCGCCGTCTCGGCGAACGCGGCGCCCTGCACGGCGAGCGCGGCCAGCACGACATAGACGAGCGGCACCAGCAGCAGCACGCCCAGCCAGACGAACTCGACCACCGCCGAACCGTCGTCGCGCACGCACAACGCCCTCATCGCGGCGGCTCCATGAGCGCATGCCCGGTCACCGTCACCGTCGGCCCGACGGGCAGGAACCAGGCGAGCAACGGCAGCCGCGCCGACACGGTGATGCCGACGACCGGCGCGCCGTCGACGTCCGCGACATCCGCGGCCGGCCGCGCCCGCGCGTAACTCGCGCCGAGCGAGGAGCGGATCAATTCGTTCGCGCGCTCCGCACCGGCCCGCGCGTCGCCGACGTCGGCGTTGGCGGCGTAGCGCGCGCCGTCCGCCGCGGCCGCGGCCAGCACGTTGCGTACGTAGAAGTCCAGCGCGACCTGCAAGACGGCGAGGAACAACATCGTGAGCAGCGCGCCGACCAGGACGAAGTCGACGACGGCGGCACCGGCATCGCCGCCCGGCCGGCGCGACATCGGCTTACTTGCTCGGATCGCCACTGACGTTGAGCGCGTTGCTGAGCAGGCTCGACAACTTCGGCTCGGCGACGATCCACAACGCCATGACGATGCCCGCGGTCATCAACGTGACGAGCACCCAACCGGGCACGTCACCGCGATCGTCGAACCGGATCCGCCGGCGCAGATACGCAAACATGAGCAAGCTTCCTTTCGTCACTTTCACGGCACCGCGAGCGAGAGGTTGGCGAATCCGGGATAGAGCGCGAACACGACGGTGACCGGCAACACCAGGAAGACGACCGGGAACAACATCGCGATCTCCTTGCGGCCGCCGACGGCCAGCAGCGACCGGCGGCGCTCCTCGCGCACGTCACCGGCCTGCGCGCGCAACACATCCGCCAGCGGCGTACCGCGATCGACCGCGACCGCGATCCCGTCGACGAAGCGGGCGAGTGCCGGCAAGGACGAACGGCCGGCCATCCGGGTCAAGGCGTCGACGACCGGCGTGCCGGCGCGCGCGTCCGCGAGGGTGCGCCGCAACTCGCCGGCGAGATCGCCGCGAGCGATCCGGGACACCCGGTCGAGGGCGCCGGTCACGCCTTCGCCGGCGCCCACCGACAGCGCGAGCATCTCCGCGATCGCCGGCAACTCGGCCAGCATCCGCTCCTCGCGCCGCGCGACCTGCGCGGACAGCCACCGGTCACGGCCGAGCGCACCACCGATCGTCGACACCGCGGAGAGCACGACCATCAACGCCGGCGACACCGCCGCGCCGCGGGTCATCGCGAGACCGGGCAGCACCAACGCCACCAGCAGCCCGGCGCCCGCCCACGTCAGCTGCTCGACACGGAACTGCTCGACCGCACCGTCGTCGCCGAGCGCGGCCAGCCGGCGGCGTACCGACGCCGATCCGCCGAGCGCCCGATCGAGGCGGCGGACGAGCAGCGATCGCACGACATCCCTGGGTGAGCTCGACCGCCGAGCGGGCGGCGCGTCGACGTACGGCCCGATTCGCTCGACGAGACGAAACCGCTGTCGCCGCAACGATTTTCCGACGTTCCAGCACCCGGCTGCGGCAACCAGTCCGATGACGGCACCGGTCACCGCAACACCCGCTCGTCGTCGGGCAGCCGGCCGATCCGCAACATCAACCGGTACGCGAGGAGCGACACCGCACCGCCGACGGCGAGCACGACGACACCTTGCGGGCTGTCGTACGCCGCGACGGTTTCCGGCCGCAACGACAGCAACGCGAGGACGACCCACGGCGCCGCGAGCGCCAGCCGCGCGGCGTTGACGGTCCAGCCTTGGCGGGTGACGAGCTCGGCTCGCGTGCGCGCGTCGTCGCGCAGGAACTGCGAGAGGCTGCGCAACAGCCGGCCGAGGTCGCTGCCGCCGACCTCGCGGGCGAGCCGCAGCGCTTCGACGATCCGATCGCCGACGGGATCGGCGAGCCGCTCTTTCAGCCGGTCGAGGCAGTCGCCGAACCGACCAGTGGCCGCGTAGTCGCGGCCGAACGCGACGAACTCCGCGCGCAGCGGTGCCGGCCCGCGTTCGCCGAGTTGCGTCAGCGCCTCCGGCAACGACAGGCCGGCGCGCACGGCCGACGCGAGGTTGTCGACGACGTCGGGCCACAGTTCCCGTCGCTCGGCGGTCCGCAGTCGCGCCCTGCGCGCGACGAGCGCGACCGGCGCATAGGCGCCGAAGCCGCCGAACGCCAACGCGATCGCGGGCGACCCCGAGACGGAGCCCACGAGCATGAAGACCGCGATCCCGCCGCCGATGACCGCCGCGACGATTCGCCGATGGCTGCCGGGCGGCAAGCCGGCCCGAACGTACACGTCGGCGAGCCGACCGGAGACCGGGGCTCGCACCGCGGGACGTGACGTTCGGGCCGACGTCGAGGCGGCGACCACGAGCACCGCTCCGAGCCCGGCGACGAGACCGATCACCGCGCCGGTCACGGGTCCAGCCCGCCGTCGACGTCAGGGAGCGGGAACAGCAGCCGGGCGAGATCGATGCCGGCGGCGACGAACCGCTCGGGATGCGGCGGCCAGCCGTCCGCGCGGATCAGCCGGCCGCCGCGGGTGACGAACAGATCCGCCACCTCGATGACGTCGCCTTCGACCCGGCCGGGAACGCCGACGATCTCGCGCACCACCCGCCGACCGCTGCCGTCGCGCCCGATGTGGACGACGATGTCGACGCTGTTCGCGACGGTCGGGACGACGAACGCATGCGTCACGTTCTCGCCGGCGAGCAGCGGCAGCGTGCACATCTTCGTGATCGCCTCGCGCGCGGAGTTCGCGTGCAACGAGCACATGCCCGGGACGCCGGAGTTCAGCGCGACCAGCAGGTCGAGGCATTCCTCCTGCCGCACCTCGCCGACGATCAGCCGATCGGGTCGCATCCGCAGCGACTCCTTGACCAAGCGCCGCAACGGAATCTCGCCGGTGCCTTCGAGGTTCGGCGGCCGCGTCTGCATCGCGACGACGTCCGGCAGCGACAGCCGGAGCTCGAACACCTCCTCGCACGTCACCACCCGCTCGCGGGCCGGAACTGCGGCGGCCAAACAGTTGAGCAACGTCGTCTTGCCTGCTATACGCTAATCTACCTATTATGACCACGATGATTCGGGCTGCGATTTACGCGCGTATTAGTGACGACCGCGAAGGCACGCGGGCGGGCGTGGATCGCCAACTCGCCGACTGCCGACGCTTGGTTGAGCAGCGCGGGTGGGTCGTGGTCGATGAGTACGTCGATAACGACCGCTCGGCGTGGAGCGGGCGCGAGCGTCCCCAATACGCGGCGATGCTGGCCGACCTGGAGGACCGCCGGTTCGACGCGCTTGTCACCTACCACCAGGACCGGCTCAGCCGGAACCCGCGCGAATTCGAGGAATTCCTGGCGGCGTGCGAGCGGGTCGGGATGCGCCGGTTCACCACGGTCTGCGGGGTCACCGACCTCGGGAATTCGGACGGAATCATGGTCGCGCGGGTGTTCTCCGCGATCGCGGCCAACGCCAGCGACGCGACAAGCCGACGCGTACGCCGCGCAAGCGACGAGCGAGCCGCGAAGGGGCTCCCACACGGCCAAGGCGAACGCCCGTTTGGCTACGAGCGCGACGGGCTGACCATCCGCGAGGACGAAGCGGCTGTGATCCGCGCGGCGGTCGCCCGGCTGCTCGCCGGCGAATCGGTTACCTCGCTCGTCGGCTGGTTGGGCGAGAAGGGTGTGACGACCTCGACCGGCAAGAACGTGTGGCGCAGCCCGACGTTGCGAAATCTGCTCATGTCTCCACGCATCGCAGGTCTGCGCCAGCATCGCGGCGAGGTTGTCGGCCCTGCGGCGTGGCCCGCGATCATCACGGTTGAGCAGCACGAGCGCGTCGTGGCGCTGCTGACGAACCCGGCCCGGCGCACGCTGCGGACTGCGCGCCGTTACTCCCTGTCCGGGCTCGTCCGGTGCGCGCTGTGCGGCGGCAAGATGGTGTCTGCCCCGAACCGGGACCGCCGCCGCTACGGGTGCCGATCCGGCCCGGACTTCGGCGGCTGCGGCAAGGTGTACGTGACCGCTCCGAGCTTGGAAGCCTTCATCGCCGAGGCTGTTCTGATGCGCCTGGACAGCCCCGCAATGGCCGAGGCGTTGGCTGGGCGTCACGGCGCGGACAGCGACTATCAGCGGTTGACCGCACAGGTCCGCGAGGACACCGAGCAGCTTGAGGAACTAGCCCGCGCGTGGGCGGACAAGCGGATCAGCATGGGCGAATGGCTGACCGCCAAGCAGGTTGTGGCCGACCGGCTCAAAGACACTGAGCGCGCGATCGCCCGGCTGTCCCGCGACGACGCGCTGATCGGCCTGGTCGGCACCGGGGAACGACTGCGCGCCGAATGGGATGACCTCAACGTCTCGCAGCAATCCGCGATCATTCGCACCGTCGTCGACCACGTAGTCATCGACAAGGCGAAGGGTCCCAGCCCCCGCCTCGACCCCGGCCGCGTCCGCGCGATCTGGCGAGTCTGACCTCACGCAGCGCGACCCGCTCGCCGCCGCCGTCCCGCGTTCGCGCCCCCGGGCGGTCGGCCGGTGAGCACAGCCACGACCGCGGCGATCGTCTCGGGGTCCGCGATCACCGCCGCGACACCCTGCTCCCGGCACGACGCCTCCACCCATGCGCGCACCAGCGCGTCCGGTACCCCGCTTCGCGCCACCCCGTTACGCCGCGTCCGGTCGCCTCGGCCGGTCCGGCCGGCGCGGTCCGACCGCTCGCGCACATCGCTCGGGCACGCGGCGACCGCTGTCGCCTGTGCCGTACGCGCTGCGCTGCCTGTCATCGACGTTGGTCTCCGCTTCGGAACTCGATTGGTTGTCGCCTACTAACCGACCAATCGCGGTCTGCGCACGGATTGGGACACGCGCCGCCCGCACCGTTGCGAACTGCCCGTCTGCGGATCGGCGCGGTCCTCGGGGGGCCGTCTCGTAGATCCCCGGGGCCGTCTCGTGGGCCGTCTCGTGGGCCGTCTCGTAGGCCGTCTCGTGGGCCGTTCACACGCGGCCCCCCGCGCGCCGGTAAACCCGCACGTCAGCGGGCCTCCGAGGGGCCGTCTCCGATCCCCGACTGATAGAGAAGAAAGGGGTGAACACCAACCGCGATGACGCGATCCGGCTATGCCGACGCTCCGGCCCTAGGGCCAACGGCAGAGGCGGCGGCTGCGATGGGTCAATAGCAGGTGACCGCGAACCGCGCCGACCTCGGCACAGTCGGACCGAACGCCGCGCGCCGAACAAGCGGATGTGAAGGTGTCCCCCACCGCACGCCACGTCGAGCACCGACCAGCGCACCCGGCCCACGGACACGCGCACACGCACTCTGCGCCATCGTGACGCGGCACGCGCCGGGGACCGCTGCGCCGCGTCGACGCCGGGGAGCAGCCGCAGGCACCGTCCGCCGACCGGGCGGATGGGTGTCACGACCACTGCCACCTGCTCCCCTTCCTTCGCCGTTCAGGGGCCGAAGCGTCGGCCCGTACCGTCCCCGCGAACGTCCCCGCCAGCGTCCCCGCCGACATTCCCCCGACCGTTCCCCCGCGTGAAACACCGAGTAGCCCCTGACTCCTAAAAGCGGCAGCGAGAAGCACTCGACAGCTAAGGAATAGGCCGGAATCGCCGCTCGCGAGACGGGCCGCGCCGGGCGCGTGGCCGGGCCAGCCTGCCGGGCGATGCAACTGTGTGCCATCCACTATTCGTTTGATCTTGTCTTTTTGATCTTGCTCAGGGGAATGTCGGGTCGGCTCGGTCTGCGCTCTTGCTTGCGGGCTGGCATGGGGTCGCTGACGGTTGGCTGCTGCTCGTCTGCTGGCTACGGGCGCGCGGCGTCCCCCGCCCGCCGCCCCGGCGCGCGGGCCGCGCCGAGGGGGCAGGTCACCCGGCGCGCCAGCTAGGCCGCACATGGAGCGATGGACGCTGTTCGGGGCGTAGGCGGGGGCAGGGCTTGGTACGGGCGACGACGGGACGCGGGACGTGGGCGCGGCAGCGGTCCAACCAAGATCAACTAGGGCCACACACACTTGTCTCACCGAGACAGGAGCCGACGCGGCCGCGAGTGGCGAGCCGTCCGGCTACGCCCGTCGTCGCTGCGGGTCTTGCCCGCTATCGCTGCCTGGCCGTCTGCGGCGTCCGATGCTCCACGAGCCGAGGCTGAACAGCGGCGGGTCCTCAATGTCCGCGAGCACGATCTGCTGGCACAGCCAGCAGCGCCCCGACCCGTAGCAGCGATGGCAGGGCCGGAATCCGTCCCCGCCTTGGAGCACGCCGGTCCCCAGGCACACCCAGCACTCGCCGCGCCCGAGGCATCCGTCACAGGCGGACATGCCTTCACCATGCGCACGGTTCGTCGTCCCCCGCGCGGGAACGGACCAGAACCGGCCTAACGGACGACCCGCCTCACGCGCGGGGACGTTCGCGGGGACGTTCGCGGGGGACACTGGCGGGGACACTCTCCGGCCTTCCCGCCGAGCCGGTCCGCGCCTACGCGCCGCCGGACCCCAACCGAGGACCGTACGGCCCTTCCCCTCGGCAGACCTTCTGGTCACCCCTGGCCGTACGGCCCACATTCCCCTGACCTGTTCGTTCGTGCCAGCGTCCGCTGCCACGAACGAACCTCGCCTACGGCTCGCACACCCTTGCACCCATGAAATGGATTGCTACCGTCCCCCGGCCAACTCGGCTTACCCTGAGCGTGCAAGACCCGCCGCGTAGGCGTTGCGCGACGGGCCGCACCACCTGCGGCGAAAGCTGCGACGCGACAACGCCTGCGCTAGCGTGCCCGCTGTTCTAACCGTGCTGGCGGTCGCAGACCCAGGGCAGCGTCGGTAACGCCGACGACTCGCGCACGTAGATCGCCCCCGCCTGGCCGCCACAGAGGCAGCAGCTGTTCTCGCGCGACATGTCAAGCGTCGGGGCGACCCGGGCCCGGTAGGCGGGCGTCAAGACAGGTTGCGCAGATCGCGTGCGTCAGCAGTCGCATCCAGGGGTCCCCCAAAGTCTCGCTCCAACCGCCGCAGACGGTAGCCGAGCGCAATCGCCAGCGCCGGCCGATGGCGGGTGTTCGCCACGCGGCGAGAAACCGTCATCCCCACGCGAGACGGCGAGACTCACATTCTTTTTCATGGCATTTGATTGCATGGTTGTCATTCGCTGGCCGGGTGCCGCGCATCGCAAAGGAACCCGATCTAGAGTTCCAGGCCGCGCTCGGTGACAAGCTCCGCTCCGCGCGGCTGCGCGCAAGGCTGTCCCAGGAAGAACTTGCCTTCGCCGCCGACGTGAGCCCCCGCCACGTCAGCAACATCGAACGCGGCCTGACCAACCCCGGAGTCGTGCAGATTGCGCGCCTTGCTCACGTCCTGCGCCTTCAACCGGGCTCCCTCATGCCACGCATAGACCAAGAGGGGCGGCCCGTCCGCGACACGTGAAAAACAATGCTGGACTGTCGTGTAAGCAAACCGCCTATCCGTCCGTATAGAGACTAGGCAGGCTGGCCGAACGAGCCTGATGGCAAATTGGGATGTAACAACAGGCCGGTTCGTCCGTGAACTAGATGTTGGGGCGCGCCAGCGTCGCTCGTCGAGGACAGCCGGCGAGCGCCCGACCGCGTTGAGTGCTGCCTTTGTGCGCCTCATACACGTTGGCCGCAATGTGTTTTGTAACGAATCGGGGGTCTCGCGACGTTTATGTAGGTAGGAGAAGCAAACCCACTACCCGACGAGCGACGCGCGGCACCACCCAGAACCGGGCGGCAGCATGAAGGGGGCACTGTTGCCTGGCACCGACGCCGACCCGCCGCGCGGGTTCGACCCGGACGAGTTCTACGGCCGGCATCGGGACGAGCTTCTGGCGTTCTTCACACAGCTAGCGACAGCCCGGCTCGGCGGCATGGGCGCGCACATCGCCGAAGACCTTCTCCATGACGCGTGGCTGAAACTCCACGACAAGCACACCCAGATCGACACCTCCGAGCCCAGGCTCGTGGTGGCGTGGTGCAAAGAGGTCGGGACAAACCGTCTTGCCGACCTGCTGCGTCGGGGCTTTCACTCACGCGAGGAACCGCACTCGGACCTCGCCACGATCAGGTCGGACCGACAGACCGACGAGGTCTATCCCGAAGACGAATGGGCCGTCGACGCCGACGTGGTCCGCGTCATGGAGAAGATGCCCGAAAAGCTCGCCGCCGTCTTCCTCTACGACTATCTCGGGCTGAGCCGCGAACAGATCGCCGAAAGGCTCGGGATCACGACGAACACCGTCGGCGTTCGACTGACACGGGCGCGCGCATTCGCGCGCAACCGGTTCGGCCCGATCGTCGCGACGGTCGTCCCCGTTAGTACATTCGCGCATGCCGCTCGCAGCGTCCGGCGCTCCGTCGGACGACATGCACGGCCCATGGTGACGAGCCTCACCGGCGTCTCGGTTCTCGTGGTGTTCACCTTCCCCGCGGTCCCCACTCCGCTGACGCTCCCGGCGTCGCCGGCATCCGGGACCGCGACGCACACGCTGCTCGCCGTCGCCCGCCAACCGGCGACGCCAGCCACCACGACCGCGACGGGCCGTCCCGACGCACCCCCCCGCGTCGGGCCGGCCCGTCGCGGTCGTGCAAACGTCAAGACGGCCGAGCCGACGCTCGTTCCGCAGCTGCCGAGTGCGTGCACTCCGGGCGTCTGCTTCGGCTCGGCCTGTTCTGACGACAACCAAACCGGCGGAGACCGGATCTACGTAAAGGCAACGGGAGAGTGCGGTTACGGCGTCAACGAAAACCTAACGCCGGTTTGTGAGCAAGTCCCGGATAATCCCGCGGTTGGCTGTAAACGTACCGGCGACCCACAATGGCGAATCGGGCCACCCCCGAGCCCGATTCCCAAGGGAGAGCCGTTATGAACGACCGTCGAGTTCGCGCGATCGCGGCCAGCACCTTGCTGGCCGCGGGAACCTGCGCCACCGGCATTCCGAGCGCCGTTGCCGACCCATTGCCCACCGCGCACGCGTCCGTCGGAGTCACCTATCCCACGACGACAACGTTCCATGTCTGCGCGGGTGGAATCGCCGATAGCACGGGTGAATGGGTGTTCGAGGTCGACGGGACGCGTGGGGATGGCACACAGATCCACTACCAGCAGACGGGCTTTGGGCCGACCTTCGACACGTGTATTTCACCGGATGTCTCGACCAACGGCATCGAGGACGGTTGCTTCACGGCGACGCTGTTCTTTGGCCACATCCCGCCCATCGACACGACCGGCGTTCAGACCAGCGCCACCCCCGAACTCGTGGCCGTCGCCAGCGAAGAAACGGAGTGGACGCCGCAACAGAACAGCGCGGGCTTCGGCACGTAGCCGCCACTAACTAAGAACGCCCAACCAACGCGCGGCGCACATGCGCGCCGCGCGTAGGTACCCCTATGCCTGATTCAGCCGGAAGGAGGCTCGCGAATGACCGCCAGCGTGATTCCCCTGCGCCTATCGAGATGGTCAGGGCCTCCCGCCTGGCTCCACGACGACACGATTGTCGGGCACGCCCTAGACGCCAAGCGCACCCCGCCGAGCCCGAAGTTCTGGCAACGGCTCGCCAATCTGGCGCAGATCGGCGCCCAAGTCATCGACGGTCGAGTCCGCGATGACTTCCCGACTCGCGTCGGCGTCCTACTGACCGCGCTAGCAGTCGAGCTAGACACGCTCAGCGCAGTTGGGTCTGAAGCCGCGTTGAACGGGCTGGGATGGCCCGAGTTTTCCTCTCGTCCGGCGCGCGGCAGCGTGACGGCGCAAGTCGGCGACCCTAGCCCCCTCGGGGACGACGGCGACCGCGGTCAACCGGGGCGGCCCCCGGCCGAAGGCGCCGGACGAGAGGACCCACGGGTCACAGACAGGCACATCGCACCCCGCGACGACCAGCCACTAGAACAGGTGCTCGCGCGCCTCATCGCCGACACTGCGGACCTCGCCGCGCACCTCATCGACCCGCGACCGCCCGACCTCCGGGACATCGCAAGAACCATCGACCACTTCGGGACTGCGGTGCGCGGCATGTTCCGACATCACGTCGTGCACCCATCGTCGGCAGCAACGCACAACGGCGACACCGAACGTCACCACGGCGACACCGAACCTCCCGGCCGCGACCCGCCTCGGCCCGAGCCTTGATCTAGCCAATGTCGGTAATGCCAGCGCTATTCGTTCGTACTGAAGATTGCAGGGGGCCTCATGCCTCCTGCCCAGCCTGTATCGGAGCCACCTCAGATGATCAGAATTGCTCGACGGTTCGCTGCCGTCGACCCAATCACCGCCGCGCTCGGAGGAAGGCCTCCAAAGAGCTACCTCGCCCTCGCGGGGTTCGCAGTCGCCGCCATATCCGGTCCGATCGGTATACCGACGATCCCAGCAGGCCCAGCCGCACCCACCGTGAGCAGTCCCATCACAGCGGGCGTGGTGCTTACAGCGCTCGACAATGCGGGCCACCCACTCGCGTACGCGCAGTTCGAGGTTTATCGCGCTGACCAGCCCGAAGGCGTGCAGCAGCCAATCCTCCCCGTCCCAGCGTTCTCATCAACGGGAACCGTCACGGTGCCGCTGCCGCAGCCAAGCGCGATCCCCGACCCCGACGGCAACTACTTCGCGGTCTCCACGGGTAACGATGTAACCGGCGCTCCGTTCACCGGTATCGAGTTCTTCAACATCACCGCCCAGCAGCCGGTCGCTAACGCCGCGATTTCGCCAAATCTCTTTGTTCAGGTTCCGCCGGTGACCAACATCGGCCAGCTACCCCCAGTCGGCGATCCTGCGCCCACGGGGCCATGCGGATATAACCCTGACACGGCACATCCCCCGACCCCGCCGGCGTTCACGATCACAACGAGCGGTCTGACGTCGGTCGACGGCACCGTGAATGTCGGGGTGGTCTACGGCGCGGGTTCCTATTCCGGGAATTCGTACCAGGCCGATGTTCGCAATACGCCCTACCGCGCGATGGGTGAGTCTCTCGAAACTACCTGGTCGCGGGTGACCCAGTCATCCGTCGTGCTAGGAATCGACCTCCATGGACTAACGCAGACGAAGTACACCACTGCCGGAAGTGTGAATTTCACGCTCGCGACCGGCGATCAAGCGACCTACGCTAACCAAAGCGGCGGGGTCTCCGTCGCGGGTCAGGGCGCGCGCGCACTCGTTGTCCCGGCGACGTGGCAGCACCAGACGATTACGTTCCATTGCAATAACGGAGACCATTCAACCGAAACACACGAGTTGTGGCAGCCGCATGAATGGAACCCGCGTGGGACGACCTCGACGCCGGACTTCCCGACGAATAACGACACACTGGAAGGGATGGAGGAGCAAAGCGCGAGCCTCGTCTTCCCGCTGCAGCAAGACCAGTGGAGGGCGATCACGGCCGGACAGAGCCAGACGTACCAGAACGGGTACGGTGCCTCAATCGGGTCGGGACCTCTCGGCCTCGACTTCTCGGTCGAGTCACAGAGCACGGCTACTGACGAGAACAAGACGACGATCTACTCCGCCGATGATTGTGGGCCGGTGAACGCACCCTTGTGCTTCTACTGGGCCGTGGACGATGCGGCGGAGACCGGCTGCCAGTATCAGATGGCCTGCGGAACCGACTACTACACCGCGATCTACAAGACTCCGCCACCAGTTCCCGCTGCGCCTCAGCCGTGCTCGAAGTTCGAGCCACACGGCGCATGCGACTAAAGAGTTTGCGGCTTCGGGCGGCCGTCGTCCTCGCGACGGCCGCCCAGTTAGCCGTGTTCGGTTGCGCTGCCAGCCCGCTCCCAAAGATGGATGATTACAGGCCCAATGCCATCGGCCAGTCTTTCTGGCATTTCCACAAACCGATGTACCTCGTCGTCGGAGTCCCAACATTCACTCAGCGGGTTCGCATCCGATCAATTGAGTTGCGGGTGGCGCTCGGCAGCGCGCCATTCGATCCTCCGAATGCGTACCTCCTGGTTTATGGAGGTTCCCTGTACTACAACGGCGCGCAACTTACGTACGCTCTCGACCCCGTGGTTCTCGCCGGCTCCCGCCGTGCCGCGCTCGACAGCGTTCCTATCCAGAAGCTCGATAACCAACTGAGCATCGTGGTCCCCGTGAACGTCAATCAACCCGGATGCCACGAAGCCCAAATCGTCTTCCACGTCAGGACAAGCGACGGGCACGACCGGGTCTACCCGGCCCGTTGGTACGTCACGCTCGACACCGGCATCAGCAAGGTCGAAGGCGACAACGGATGCGCCGGACCCCGATCCACACCCCAGCCGTCCCCTTCAGCCGTGAAGACCGCCTAGAGCTGGCGCCCTTCGGATTCTCAGCGCGTACTGAGGCCTCCGAGGCGCGCCAGCCCGCCGGTACACAGGAACGACGACGAGCTTCCGGTTGACCGGGGGCTGCCTGCCACCCCGGTCCCCACTCACGGCCTACCAGCCCGGATCTCCCGAATGGGGGCTAGCGCCCCGTCCACGCCAAACGCGCGTGTACGACAAGGAGGCGACCCATGTTCATGAGAGCAACCGACTTGCCCCGGCCTGCCTGCGCGCGCGGCTACACGGCCGCACAGGTACTTGTCATCCTCGGATCGCAAGACCGGGTTAGCGACATGCAGGGCTGGATGGGCGAACGCGACCTGCATCCCCTTATGTGCGAGGACGGCACGACGGACAGTGGCCCGCACGGTTCGGTCATCCCGCACGCCGCGTTGTCGAGATTCCTCGAGACGCGGCCCCGTTGACCTAGCAACGCTCGCGGCTGACCGGGGGCTGCCTGCCGCCGCGGCCCCTCCACCGTCAAGCCGAGACTTCGCGCGTCTGCCGCCGCGCGCTCGACGGACTCGTCCGCCTCTGCTCGGCTTGACGGCGGAGTCCTCTACCGCGTCGGCGACCGGCAGCAGCGGCAGGCTGTAGCCTGCCGTGGCCACCGCCCCCTGTTCTACGACGCGCGGGCGGCTGCGCAGTTCACGGACGGAACCGATCTGGCCCGCGACACGGTGCATTAGCGATTGACCGGCTTGCCCGCTTGCGTACCGCCGGCGACGAGCACGTTCAGCCCGGCGACGACGGCCGCGTCGAGAAAGGCCGCCGCCGACTCCGGCAACGAACCGAGCGCGACGAGTTCGCCCAACGAGTACGCCGAGAGCACGAACTTGCGGATGTTCACGGCCCAATGCCGTCTCGTCACGTCGGGAATGACGACGTGCAGCCGCGAGCCGTCGGGCAGCGACGCGTCGACGAACGGCGCGCTCAAGTCGAGCCGGCGCCCCGACGTCTTCAACATCCGCTCGACGAGATCCCGTACCTCGCCGTCGCCGAGGACGGTCGTCGTGAGCTCGGGCCCGGTCCGGCGCGCGACGAACACCCGGCCGGGTTCGTTGATCCAGATCTCCTCGACGCCCGGGTCGTCGAGGTAGCGCTGCAACGGGCCGAAGCCGGCGACGGCGTCGTACACCTCGCGCGCGGTCGCCGCCGCGTCCCCGAGATCCGGCAACGACGTCGTCAGCCGGCGCTGCGAGTAGTCCGCCACGACGTCGTCGACGATGCGGCGGATCGCGACCGCGTCGACGGCCGGATCCAGCGCGCCGCTGCGGACGCGCTCGCGCACCTCGCCTTCGACGATCCCGACCGCCAGCATCGCGCACCCATTCCCGACGAAACGTGAGAAACGTGTCGGTAGGTATACGCGCAAATACCGACCCGGCGCAAGTCGGCAACGCCCAGCGGTGTGGACGTCGCGTGTGCCTGCCGGTCAAACCCCCGTTGCCAACGGCCGCGAGCGCGTGGGAGGGTCCGAAACGTCGTCAATACCTGTTTCGCCCGGAGGTAGTTCGATGGTTCGCATCGCCGTGAGCTGCCGGAACCTTCCCCGTCCCGTCCAGTGAGGTTTCCCATGCGCGTCAACACATTCACCGCAGGCGCGGGCAGCGTCGTACCGGCCGCCGGCGCCGCGACAACTGCGTCGAACCCGCCGATCGTCACCGTCACGCACGACGACGGCGGCGTACAGGTGGGCACCGGCGGGCCCGGTCAGCCACTGCTCAGCGTCTCCGCCGACGGCCGCGGAGTGCGCGGTGGCTTCAGCTACGAGGAAGGCTTCTGCCTGCCGGTCACCAGCGGCTGATCCGACGCCCCCGGCGGCCGGCGGCCGTGCAGATCGTGATCGTGTCCGTCTTGCCCGGCACGAGGATCGTGATGACGAGGCACTCGCCGGACAGGACCGGCCGGCGTACGTCGGCCGAGGCCGCCGCGGGCCGCACCGTCAACGGCACCAGCGCCACCGAGAGCGCGGCCACGACAGCGAGGGGGGAAACGAGGTGAGAGATGGACATGGAGACCCTCCAAGACGGAGCGCCGGTCGACCCGGCGACCCATCTCTCACGCACCGGTCAGTCGGTGATTACCACCGCGACCCGAGACCGCTTCGACGCGGCCGCGCACACCATCCGGCCGCTGCTCGTCGCCCGGCTCCGGCGGGCGGGGGCTAGCCCCGAGGACGCCGAGGACGTCGCCCAGGAGGCGCTGCTGCGCGCCTGGGACCGCAACATCCGCTTCGCCGACGACGGCGACCTGCTGCGCTGGTGCACGGTCGTGGCCCGCCACTCCTACATCGACCGGGTCCGCCAGCAGGCCCGGCTGCTCGACCTCGGCGACCTCGCCTCGGACAGCGCCTGCCGCGAGCTCGAGGCGGTCGAGTTCCGGCACGTGCTCGCCACGGTGAACAGCGCGATGGGCCAGCTGTCCGAACAGGAGCGGGCCAGCCTGCGCCCGGCGACGGCCAGGCCGGACGGCGACCGGGCCACCCAGGTCCGTACGGCGGTCGCGCGCCACCGGGCGCGCTACCGGCTGCGGCTTCTGGTCGGCCCGTTCGGGGCGCTGGTCGCGCAGGCCGTACGCACGCTGCGCCGAGGGGTGCCGGCGACCGTGGCGGCCGGGGCGCTGGCCGCGGCCGCGCTGACGGGGACGCTCGGCGCCCTGGTCCACGACCGGCCGCATGCGGGACCGGCGCCCGGCCACCAAGGTGCCGCGCGCGATCCGGGAACGGCGCGCACTCCCCCGGGCGGCCGGCTGCCGGCGCCGGCGCCGATCCGGCTGGTCGCCGCGAAACGTCCGCTGCCCGCCGCGTCACCGGGTCCCCCGCCCGGCGTGGCGATCCGAGGCCCGGCGCAGACCGGTGCGGGCGCGCAGCTGACGCCGTCCCAACCGGATGATCATCTGGTCTGCGTCGACGACCAGATCGTGCCGCTGGGACAGCACTGCTTCCTGCACCCTCCGAAGCCGCGGGCGCCCGGAGTGGCTAGCGGGGGGACAACCCCTTAGTGGGCGTAGTCGGCCCGGGTGCGCGCGGCGTCCCGTTCCGCCCGGCCCGCGCCGGTGGCGAGCAGACCTTCGACGACCACGTGGGCGTCGTAGAGGTCGGCCAACTGGCGGGCCTCCTGGACCGTGCGGTCCAGGAGCGGCCCCCAGTACAGCACCTGGCCGTGGTAGCGCGCTTCCCAGCCGGTAGGCACCGCGACGACGTGGATGACGGCAATTCGGGTTGGCCCCATACCTCGTTCACGTACGAGAGGGCCAATGATTACGCCCGAATTTTTCTCGCCTTCCGCGGCGTCGTGTGCTATCGGCCCTTGCCGACCGGCTGCAGGAACTGCCAGAACTCCTGGAGCCGGCGCTGCAGGTCGCGCTGGTCGCCCCCGCCGGCCACGTGCTGGGCACCCAGCAGGTAGGTCGCGATGACCCGCGCGGTCGTCGGCGCGGCGGCCAGTTCGGTCAGCCGGCCACCCTTCTGCGCCCGGCGTACCAGCGGGGTCAGCGTGGTCACCCACCAGTCGAACGGATCCGGCAGCTCCGGGTCGATCAGGTGACGCTCGACGGCGAGCCGAGCACCCGCGCGCAGCGTCGCGCTGTCGCGGACGGCCCGGGCCACGGACCCGGTCAGCCCGACGATCGCGTCGAAGCCGTCGGCGTCGTCGGCCGTGTCGCGTGCCATCTCTTCGACCCGCTCGAAGTACGCCGTGACCAGCGCTCGGGCGAGGTCTTCCTTGGACGCGAAGTGGAAATACACCGCGCCCTTGGTCATCGTGGTACGGGCGACGATGTCGTCCAGCCTCGTGGCGAGGTAGCCGTTTTCGTCGAACGACGCACCGGCCGCTTCCAGAACGGCCCGCCGGGTGGATGCGCGTCGTTCGGCGTTCGGAATGACCTGCGGTCGTTGCTTGCGGCTGTCCGCCTTGGCGGCGTTGCCTCCCCGCGGCGGCATCTTGCCTCCTGAGAGTCGCTAAGCCCCCGCCCACCGTGGGCGGCGGTGCAGAACTGCTCAAACCATAGGGCAGCAACGATCGCGTTGCCTTCGTGCCCCGAACATATTTCTACAGCGTGGTACGCAACTCCCACAACGGAGGATAGAAACGAAAGTCGCGGCGTCCTCGCAGATATGTGACACCGGTCGATCCACCCGTCCCTTGCTTGTACCCGATCTGTCGTTCCACCACTGTTGCGTGCAATGCCCGCCACTGCGCCGACAATTCGTCGTGCGACAACAAACCTTCCGCAACGTCCCATAAATCGCCGTACGACGCGCGGTCGCGCGCGATCGCGACGAGCGATGTTTGCAACCGTTCGTCGTCGGTGGGCAAGCCGCGCGCGGCAAGTGCGGCAAGGTATCCGTCCCACAACGTCGGCTCCTCGAGACGCCGCGCGAGGCGCGCGCGCTCCGCGTCCGTCGCCGCGCGCAGGCGGTTCGCAAACGCCGGATCCTTAAGCCCGGAAAGGAATTCCAGCTCGCGGAACTGCACCGACTGGAAGCCGGATGCGGGTGCGAGCAACGACCGGAAGTCGAGAAAGTCCTGCGGCGTCATCGTTTCCAGCACCGGCAGTTGCGCGATGAGCACCTGCTCGATCTGCGCGACCCGGCGAAGCAGATGACGGGCCCGCCACATCGCGTCCGGATCGCCGCCGCTGTCCAGCAAGAGGTCGCGAACGGTCGTCAGTTCGTGCAGCAAGAGCTTGAACCACAGCTCGTAAATCTGATGGATGCTGATGAACAACAGCTCGTCGTGTGCGCCCGATTGCGGTTGCTGTTGACTCAACAAGACATCGAGTTGCAAATAACCGCCGTAGGAAAGCCGCCCGCCCTCTTCGCCGAAACCGCCGGTACCGATGCCGTCTGCCATAGCGGCGGACGATAACGCGATCAGGTCCCGACGCCGACCGCGCGCGCCTTTTCTGCCGAGTAGACGACGTTGCGGCCGGCCCGCTTGGCCGAGTACAACGCGCGGTCGGCAGCACCGAGCAGGCTGTCGACGTCGACACCGTCGTACGGGTACGTCGCCACGCCGGCGCTCGCCGTCACCGGTACGTCGGTCGGTCCTTCCTCGACCGCGCGGCGCAACCGTTCGGCGACCTGTACGGCGAGAGCAGAAGAGCAACCGGGCAGCACGGCCGCGAACTCCTCGCCGCCGTAGCGCGCGATCGTGTCGTACTCGCGACCGCACTCGCGCAGCGCGCTGGCGATCTGGCGCAGCACGTTGTCGCCGACGAGGTGGCCGTGCGTGTCGTTGAGGGTCTTGAAGTGGTCGATGTCGATGAGCACGACGGACAGCCGGCCGTCGGTGCGGGTCGCCCGCTGCAACTCGCGGTCAAGCGCCCGGTCAAATGACCGGCGGTTCGCGAGTTGGGTGAGGCCGTCGGTGACCGCCATCATCTGCATGCGTTCGAGCAGGTTCGCGTTGCGCATCGCCAGCGCGGTGTGGTTGGCGAACCGCTCGGTCGTCGCGACGACGCGCCGTTCGATCCGGCTGCCGGGGCGGCGTCCGGTCTCGGCGACGAGGACACCGACGACCGCGTCGGCGGCGAGCGGTACGACCGCGACGTTGCGCGCATCCGGCATGATCGCCGTGAGCCAGGCGTCGACCGACGGGTCGAGTTCGGAGACCAGCAAGGTCTCGCGGTTGGTCGCGGCCGTGGAGAGCACCGAGCCCGGCCCGAGGGTGAAGTCGGAGACGACCGCGTCGAGCAGGTTGCGGCAGGTGAGCAGCCGCGGCGAGTCCTCGACCACCTCGAACAGCGCCATCCGGCGGAACGAGAACGTCTCCGCGAGGGTGTCGAGCAGCACGTCGCCGACCGCCAGCGCGTCGTGCGCCTCTTCCAGGCCGCGGCCCATCTGGGCGAGCTGTTCGAGCTCGAACCGGCGGCGGCGCAGCTCGCGTTCGTTGACCGCGGCCAGGGAGGAGATCGTCAGCGTCAAGGTCCACAGCGCGACGATGAACGCGATGATCCGGTACCACTCGTCGGACGCGCCGCCGCCCGAGAGCGTATTGAGGATGCCGGCCCGTTCGGCGTAATAGACGCACAGTTGTAGCAGCGAGTACCAGAGGGCGAGCTTCACGCCGGTCCGGTACGACGCGAGCAGCGTCACCGCGCCGAGATGGACCATCACCAGATAGCGCAGCGGTCCGTTGGAGCCGCCGGTGAGATACATGGCCCAGGCGAGGTAGACGCCGTCGAGCATCAGCAGGCCGCCGAACAGCCACAGGCCGCGGCGGTTGAGCAGCCGCCAGAACGCCTCGGCCACGAGGCATACCGCAAGGTAGGCGAGCGCGAACACCGCAACGGTCAGGAACGACTTACGGAGCAATTGGGGCAGCAGGGCGGCGTCGAGCACCGTCGCAGCGGCGATGACGGCGCGCAGCACCCGCAGGTACAGCAGCCGTTCGTCGAGCGGCACCAGGTCGGTCGTGGTTCGCGGACCCGCGGTGCTCATCGGGTTTCTCCTCGGCGAGGTGGAGGCCGGAACTGCAGTGATTCATCGGCAGCAACGGAGGCCAGGGCAAGCTTTGGGTCACGCCGATCTATCCAGCTCTGCACGAGCAGGAAGCCCATCACGATCACCAGCAGCAGCAACGGGAACCCGGTGCCGCCGCCGGCCTTGCTGACCGCGTTGACGACGCTGCGCACCGCGCTGGAGACGTCCTTGGTCAGCTTGTCGTTGATCAGCGGCAGCGCGGAGGTGACCGACGGGTCCGCGACGCCGCTCAGGACCTTCTTGACCACGTTGACCGTCGCGCCCAGATGATCGGCGAGCTGGCGGGCGACGGACTGCGGCGGCACCGGCGCCGGGCTCGGCGCGGTCGGTGCCGGTGTGCCCGAGCTCCCGGACGGCGCCGGACCCGCGCCCGGGCCGGACGAATTCCCGGCGCCGTGGCCGAACAGGACGTAAGTGACGGCGAGCGGCTTGCTCATGTTGCCGGCCGCGTCGACGGCGTACACGTACAGCGTGTAGGTCCCGTCCGCGTTCGGCAGCGTGAACGACACGGCGTCACGGCACGACGTGCTCGCGATCACCGTCGATCCGTTGCGCAGGACGCACTGGCCGGTCGTGCCGGCCGGCAGGGTGAAGCCCCAGTTCGGCGTCCGCGACGACGACGGCGAGCCGCTGGCGAAGTCGAGAGTGGGCGCGGCCGGCGCGCGCGTGTCCAAGACGTACGTGCTGACCGATGCGGCACTGACGTTGCCGGCCGCGTCGGTCGCGGTGACCCGCAAGGTGTAGGTGCCGTCGGGCATTCCGGCGAGGCTGAACACCCCGCCCGCCGGGCACGGGCCGGCGGCGTACACGACGGTCGATCCGCGCAGCAGCGTGCAGGTCAAGGTCGCCCCGCGCGGCCCGCTGATCGTCCACGCCGGCGTCCGGCTGTTGTCCGGCGAGGCCGGCGGTACGACGGTCGGCGGCACCGGCGCGGTGCGGTCGAGGATGAACGTCGTCGAGACCGGCTTCGAGACGTTGCCGGCGGCGTCGGTGAGGACGACCGTCAACGTGTAGTCACCGTCGGGCAAGCCGGTGAAGTTGAACGTGAACGGCGACGCACAGCTCGCCGGGCCGAACACGACCCCGTGCGGCCCGGTCAGCGTGCACGTCGCAACCGCGCCGTCCTCGCCGGTCCACAGCCAGACCGGGCTCACGACCGGCGACGGGCTGGCCGGCGCGGTGACGACCGGCGGGTCCGGCGGGACCGTGTCGAGGATGTACGTCACCGTGGTGCCCGGCCCGACGTTGCCGGCCTGGTCGGTCGCGAACACGGTGATCTCGAACTCGCCGTCCGCGAGGCCGGTCAGGTCGATCGTGCCGTCGGGGGCGCAGCCCAGCCCGGGGATCGGCAGCAGGTTCCGCGACACCGTGCAGGTGATCGTCGCGCCCGGCTCGGTGGCGACGATCAGCGTCGGCGTCACGTCGTTCGAGGTCGCGGCCGGCAGGGTGACCCCCGGCGCGAGCGGCGGCGTGGTGTCGAAGGCGTACGCCGCGACCGTCGCCGTGCTCGTGTTGCCGGCCGCGTCGGTGACGGTGACCGACAGGACGTAGCTGCCGTTGGGCTGGCCGGTCAGGTCGAGTTGCACGGTCGTCCCGCACGTGGCCGGGACGGTGAGCGTCGACCCGCTGGGCACCGACAGCGTGCAGGTCACCACGCCGCCGGGCTCGACGTTGCCGATGGTGTACGTCACCTTCACGCCTTGCGCCGGCGACGGCGTGACCGCGACCGTCGGGGCCACCGGGGCGGTGGTGTCGAGCAGGTAGGTGAAGGTCAGCGGATTGCGCGCGTCGCTGGTGTTGCCGAGCGAGTCGACGGCCAGCACCGAGATCGTGTAGAGGCCGTCCGGCGAGCCGGCCAGCGACAGGACGACCGTGCCGCCCGTGCAGGTGACCGTCGCCGTCGATCCCGTGGGGCCGGTGACGCTGCACAGGTACGTCGCACCCGCGACCGCGTCGGTCACCGTCCACTGCGGGGCGAGCGAGTTGCCCGGCGACGCCGGCACCGCGCCGGTCAGTTTGGGCGCGGGCGGAATCAAGGTGTAGGTCAGGGTCAGCGGATCCCCGGCGTTGCCGAGCGAGTCGACCGCCTGCACCGTCAGCACGTACACGCCGTCCGGCAGCCCGGTCAGGTCGAGCGAGACGGTCGGCCCGCAGGCCGGGGTGAACGCGGCCGGGCCGCTGACGACGGTGCAGACGTAGGTCACGCCGGGCACCGCGTCGGTCAGCGACCACGACGGCTTGTGGTTCGCGGCCGACTTCGCCGGGCTCGCGGTGGTCGGCGCCGGCGGGATCAGGGTGTAGGTCAGCGTCAGCGGGTCGCCGGCGTTGCCGAGCGCGTCGACCGCCTGCACCTTCAGCACGTACACGCCGTCCGGGAGCCCGGTCAGGTCGAGCGACACCGTCGGACCGCAGGCCGGGGTGAACGCGGCCGGGCCGCTGACGACGGTGCAGACGTAGGTCACGCCGGGCACGCTGTCGGCCACCGGCCACGACGGCGCCGGGGACGAACCGCTCGCCGACACCGGACTGGTCGACGTCGGCGCCGGCGGGATCAACGTGTAGGTCAGGGTCAGCGCATCGCCGACCTGGCCGAGCCCGTCGACCGCCTGCACCGTCAGCACGTACACGCCGTCCGGCAAGCCGGCCAGGTCGAGCGAGACCGTAGGCCCGCACGCGGGGCTGAACGCAACCGGGCCGCTGACGACCGTGCACACGTACGTCACGCCCGGGACCCGATCGGTCAGCGTCCACTGCGGCGACGTGCCGGAGAGCATCTCGGTCGCCCGCGCCGTCGTGGGCGCCGGCGGAATAAGGGTGTAGGTGAGCGTGATCGGATCGCCGGCGCTGCCGACCGCGTCGACCGCCTGCACCGTCAGGGTGTACGTCCCGTCCGGCAGCCCGGCGAGGTTCAGCGAGACGGTCGGGCCGCAGATCGGCGTGAAGGCGGCCGGCCCGCTCACCGGCGTACAGACGTAGGTCACGCCCGCCACCGCGTCGCTCATGGGCCAGGTCGGAGTCAGCGACGACCCGGTCTGGTCCGGCGCCGGCGTCGTCGGCGCGGTCGGGATCAGCGTGTAGGTCAAGGTCAGCGGGTCACCGGCGTTGCCGAGCGAGTCGACCGCCCGCACGGTCACGCGGTAGACGCCGTCCGGCTGGCCGGTCAGGTCGAGCGAGACGGTCGGGCCGCAGGTGAGGATCGCGGTCCCCGGCCCGGTCACCGGCCCGCAGGCGTACGTGACGCCCGGCACCGAGTCGGCCAAAGACCACGTCACCGTCGATGCCGACGCGGCCTGCGACGGGGTGGCCGTCGTCGGGGCCGGCGGGATGAGGGTGTAGCTCAGCACCAGCGGGTCGCCGGCGTTGCCCAGCGAGTCGACCGCGACGACGGTCACGACGTAGGTCCCGTCCGGTGCGCCGGCCAGCGGCAGCGAGATCGTCGATCCGCACGTCGGCGTGACGGCGACCGGGCCGCTGACCGAGGTGCACGTGTACGTCACGCCCGGCACCGCGTCGGTGAGGGTCCACGTCGCGGTACGGCTCGACGCGGCGGCCGGCGGCGCGGTCACGACCGACG
>JAICXQ010000125.1 GCA_025980325.1 Frankiales bacterium | reverse complement strand
TTGCTGGCAGAGTCGGCCAGCTCGGCGACGCGATCCGCCGCGCCGTCCATCGAGTCGACCTGCTCGACCAACGCGTGGCCGGCTTCGGTCAGGATGCGCCGGCCCTCTGCGGCGTTGTTGCCGTCGAGCCGTACGACGAGTGGCTTGCTGAGGTTCTCGCCGCGAGATTCCAGCATTTGCAACGCTTGCACGATGCCGTTGGCGACCGCGTCGCAGGCGGTGATGCCGCCGAAGACGTTGACGAACACCGACCGCACGGCCGGGTCGGACAGGATGATCTCCAGCCCGTTGGCCATGACTTCGGCCGACGCGCCGCCGCCGATGTCGAGGAAGTTGGCCGGCTTCACGCCGCCGTGCTTCTCGCCGGCGTACGCGACGACGTCGAGGGTCGACATGACGAGACCGGCGCCGTTGCCGATGATCCCGACGACGCCGTCGAGCTTGACGTAGTTGAGGCCCTTTTCCTTCGCGCGCACTTCGAGCGGGTCGGTCGCGGAGTTGTCGCGTTAGGCATCGTGCACGTCTGCGTGCCGGAAGTCGGCGTTGTCGTCGAGGGTGACCTTGCCGTCGAGGGCGAGGATGCGGTCGTCCGGCGTACGCACCAGCGGGTTCACCTCGACGAGCGTCGCCTCCTCGCCGGTGAAGACGTCCCAGAGCTTGACGATGACGTCGGCGGCTTCGTCGCGGACCGCTTCGGGGATGTTGCCGGCGACGGCGATCTCGCGCGCCTTCGCCCGGTCGACCCCGGCGACCGGATCGACAGGAACGCGGGCGAGTGCGTGCGGCTTCTCCACCGCGAGTTGCTCGATCTCCATCCCGCCCTCGGCCGAGCACATCGCGAGGTACGCGCGGTTCGCGCGGTCGAGCAGGAAGGAGAAGTAGTACTCGGTCCCGATGTCGGCGGCCTCGGAGACCAGCACGGTGTGCACCGTGTGGCCTTTGATGTCCATGCCGAGAATCGCTTCGGCGTGCTGGTACGCGGCCTCGGCGTCCGGCGCGAACTTCACCCCGCCGGCCTTGCCCCGGCCGCCGGCCTTGACCTGTGCTTTGACCATGACCGGCCCGCCGCCGAGATCCTCCGCCGCCTGACGCGCCTGCTCCGGCGTCGAGACGACCACCTGTCGAGTGGTCGGTACGGCGTACTTGGCGAACAGCTCCTTGGCCTGCCACTCGAAGAGGTCCACGACGGGCGAGGCTACGTCAATTGCGCAATAGCGGACGTCTACGGGTGCTATCTCGCAATTGATGCGTCAGGCGGCGTCGGCGGGCGAGACGTGGGCACTGACCCACTCGACGATCGTCGTCGTCGTCGTGCCCGGGGTGAACACCTCCGCGACACCCATCTCCTTCAGCGGCGCGATGTCCGCGTCGGGAACGATGCCGCCGCCGAAGACGACGATGTCGGTCGCGTCGCGCTCCTTGAGCAGCTCGATCACCCGCGCGAACAGGGTCATGTGCGCGCCGGAGAGCACCGACAGGCCGATCGCCCGCGCGTCCTCCTGGATGGCGGTCTCGACGATCTGCTCGGGGGTCTGGTGCAGGCCGGTGTACACGACCTCCATGCCCGCGTCGCGCAGCGCGCGGGCGACGACCTTGGCCCCCCGGTCGTGACCGTCGAGGCCCGGCTTCGCGATGACCACGCGAATCGGCGCCGCCATGCCGCTGACCTCCGCTTGTGCCTCCGCCTCGAACGCGAGGCGGTCGTCCTGCGAGAGTAACCGGCTGTGACGGACTGGCGCGAACCGCTGCTCGGCGGGTTGGCCCCGTTCCCCGACGGCCCGGCCAGCGAGGCCGTCCGGGCCGGGGTGCTCGAGCTCGGCGACCAGCCCGTCGTCACGGTCGCCTGGGATTTCGCGGTGAAGGGCGGCAGCTTCGGCGCCGACGAGGCGGACGTGTTCGTGGCCGCTGCGAAGGTCGCGGCCCGCGACCGGCTGCCGCTGCTGAGCTTCCTGCGATCCGGCGGTACCCGGCTGCAGCAGGGCATGCACGCGCTGGTGGGCATCCCGCGGGCGCTGCTCGCCTTGCGGGACGTCGCCGCCGCGCAGGTGCCGCACATCGCCGTCGTCGACCAGCCGACGACCGGCGGCGTCTGGGTGATCGGCGCAGCGGCCGACGTACGGCTCGGCGTCACCGGCGCGACCGTCGGCTTCTCCGGCGCTCGGGCGATCGAGGCGATGACCGGCGTCGCGCTCGGCCCCGGCGCGAACACCACCGAATCCGCACTCGCGGCCGGTCTCGTCGACGACGCGGTCGACGGCGACGACGTCCCGGCCGCGCTCGACGGGATCCTCGCGACGCTCGCGCCGGACCGGCCGGAGCCGATCGGTACGCCGAACCCGGTCCCGGTGCCGAGCCGTCGCGGCTGGGAGCAGGTCGCGCACTCACGCGAGGTCGGCCGGCTCGACGGCGCCGCCCTGCTCGGGCTGCTGCCCGGGCCGGGCGCGAATCCGGTGCCGCTGCTCGGCGGGGACCATTCGGTCGCGGCCGCGGTCGTGCGGATCGCCGGTCGCCGGATGGTCCTTGCCGCGGTCGCGGCCCGCCGTACCCAGCGGGTCGGCCCGCCCGGCTACCGGCTGCTCGAACGCGCGGCGAACCTCGCCGGCCGCCTCGACGTACCGCTGGTCACCCTCGTCGACACGCCCGGCGCCGACCCGCTGCCGGAGAGCGAGCAGGCCGGCGCGGCCTGCGCGATCGGCGCCGCGATGACCGCGGTCCTCGACTGCGA
>JAICXQ010000021.1 GCA_025980325.1 Frankiales bacterium | reverse complement strand
TACTGCCGGGCCGAGATCCCGAAGTGGAACACGATCTCGATCTCCGGCTACCACATGGCCGAGGCCGGTGCGACGCCCGCGCAGGAGATCGCGTTCACCCTGGCCGACGGGATCGAATACGTCCGCGCCGCGGTCGCGACCGGGCAGGACGTCGACGACTTCGCGCCCCGGCTCGCGTTCTTCTTCGTGGCCCGTACGACGCTGCTCGAAGAGGTCGCGAAGTTCCGTGCGGCCCGGCGCATCTGGGCGCAGGTCATGCGCGACGAGTTCGGCGCGAAGAACCCGAAGTCGCAGATGTTGCGCTTCCACACGCAGACCGCCGGCGTGCAGCTCACCGCGCAGCAACCGGAGGTCAACCTCATCCGGGTGACGACGCAGGCGATGGCCGCGATCTTCGGCGGCACGCAATCGCTGCACACGAACTCCTTCGACGAAGCGATCGCGCTGCCGACCGAGAAGGCCGCGCGGCTCGCCGTACGGACTCAGCAGGTGCTCGCGCACGAGACCGACCTGACCGCGACCGTCGATCCGTTCGCCGGGTCGTATGCGGTCGAGTCGATGACCGACGCGGTCGAGTCGGCCGCGCGCGAACTGATGGATCGCGTCGAGGACATGGGCGGCGCGGTCGCGGCGATCGAGCGCGGCTTCCAGAAGTCCGAGATCGAGCAGGCGGCGTACCGGACCGCGCAGCAGATCGAGTCCGGCGAGCGTGTCGTCGTCGGGCTGAACCGCTACGTCACGCCGGCCGACGAGCGCTACGAGCCGCTGCGGGTCGACCCGGCGATCGAGGAAGAGCAGGCGAAGCGGCTGACGCAGTTGCGCGCGGACCGGTCCGCGGACGAGGTACGGCGAACCCTCGACGCGCTGAAGCAGGTGGCCGAGGGCGCGGACAACGTGCTCTACCCGATGCGCGCGGCGCTCGCGGCCCGGGCGACGGTCGGCGAGGTCTGTCACGCGCTGCGCGACGTGTGGGGCGTGTACACGCCCCGGGACGCCGTCTAGTGCCAGAGACTGGTTGTGACCGGATGGCGACACTTAGTTGCCGGGTTTGACGGGTTGGCGCATTGTGCTGTGTCGTGTCTATGTAGACATGTCGTCGGCGCACTGAGGGGTTCTCACTCGTGCTGGTTCTCGTCTTCCTCGTTGCCATCGCCGCCATCCTGATCGGGTCGGGTGCGATCGCGCTCGGCAGGGGGCGGCAGTTCAACGACGTCGAACGCTTCCACCGGGCCCGCGGCATCACCACCGGCTGGGCCCGGTCCGGGATGACCCGGCCGGTGATCGGCGAGCAGCCGACCGGCCGCGAGGAGCGGGAGCGCACCGAAGCCTGAGACCTCACCGCCCTGGGTAGCCTTCCGGGCGTGCAGATCCCGTTCACCTCGTCGCCGCGGTCGAGCCTCGGCGTCGAGTGGGAACTGGAACTCGTCGACGTCGGCACCCGCGAACTCGCGCGCGGCCGGGCCGCGAGCGGCATCCTCGCCGAACTCGCCGCCCCCTACGACGGGGAGCATCCGAAGGCCAAGCACGAGTTGCTTGAGTCGTGCATCGAGGTCATCACCGGCGTCTGCACGACCGTCGACGAGGCACTCGGCGATCTCGCCGGCACCGTCGGCGAGGTGTGCGCCGCGGCCGAGCGGCGCGGTCTCGGGGTGATGTGCTCGGGCACGCATCCGTTCACCGACTGGGCCACGCAGGAGATCAGCCCGAACCCGCGCTACGCGAAGCTGATCGAGGACATGCAGTGGCTCGCCCGGCGGCTGCAGATCTTCGGCGTGCACGTGCACGTCGGGGTGCGGTCGCCGGAGAAGGCGATCCCGATCGTCAACGCGCTCACCGCCTACATCCCGCACTTCCTCGCGCTCTCCGCCTCCTCGCCGTACTGGATGGGCACCGACACCGGCCTCGCGTCCGCCCGCAGCAAGGTCTTCGAAGGGCTGCCGACCGCGGGGCTGCCCTACCAGCTCTCGGGATGGGACGACTTCGAGAAGTTCATGGAGACGTTGATCTGCGCCCATACGATCTCGACGATCCGCGAGGTGTGGTGGGACGTCCGGCCGCACCCGCAGTTCGGCACCGTCGAACTGCGCATCTGCGACGGGCTGCCGACGCTGTACGAGATCGGCTGGGCCGCGGCGCTGTCGCAATGCCTGGTCGAGATGTTCAACAGCCAACTCGACAAGGGCTACACGTTGCCGATGCCCAAGGGCTGGACCGTGCGCGAGAACAAGTGGCGGGCCGCGCGCTACGGCGTCGAGGCCGAGATCATCGTCGACGAAACCGGCCGCACGACGCCGCTGTGCGATGCGCTGGACGAGTTGGTGCACGACCTGACGCCGATCGCCGAGCGGCTCGGCTGCACGCAGGAACTGTTGCGAATCAAGGACATTCTCACGATCGGCCCGTCGTACATGCGGCAGCGTTCGGTCGCCGCGGCGCACGGCGGGGACCTCACCGCCGTCGTCGATGCGTTGATGGCCGAGATGCGAAGCAACGCGCCGATCGGCGCGGTCGCGGCGCCGTGAACGTGCGCGAGTCGGTCGCCGAACACCACAGTGCTCTGGTCGGGTTGCGCCGCGACGTGCATGCGCATCCCGAGTTGGGGCGGCAGGAGTTCCGTACCACCGAACGGATCGTTGACGTCCTGCGAGCGGCCGGACTGAGCCCGCGCGTGCTGGCCGGCGGCACCGGTGCGCTGTGCGACATCGGTCCGGTGCCGGCGACGGTCGGGCTGCGGGCGGACCTCGACGCGCTGCCGGTCGCCGACGGCAAGGACGTGCCGTACCGCTCGACCGTCGACGGCGTCTGTCACGCGTGCGGTCACGACGTGCACGTGACGTGTGTCGCCGGCGCCGGGTTGGTGCTCGCGCGGTTGCACGCCCTCGGCGCGCTGCCGGTCGGCGTCCGGCTGGTCTTCCAACCGGCCGAGGAGGTCATGCCCGGCGGCGCACTTGATGTCATCGCGGCGGGCGGGCTCGACGGGCTGGAGCGCCTCTACGCCGTGCACTGCGATCCGGCGCTCGACGTCGGCCAGGTCGGTCTGCGAACCGGCTCGGTGACCTCCGCGACCGATCACGTCGAGGTGCATCTGTCTGGTGCGGGCGGGCACACGGCACGGCCGCAACTCACCTCCGATCTCGTGGCGGCACTAGGGAACGTGCTCACGTCGGTCCCGGCGATCCTGGCCCGCCGGGTGGATCCGCGGGCCGGCGTGAACCTCGTCTGGGGCGAGGCGCATGCGGGCACCGCCGCGAACGTGATCCCGCGCGAGGGCGTCGCCGTCGGCACGTTGCGGATGCTCGACCGCGAGGTGTGGGAGACCGTGCCCCCGTTGTTCGCCGACATCGTCCGCGCGGTCGTCGCGCCGTACGGCGTGCAGGCCGAGATCATGCACGTCCGCGGGGTGCCGCCGGTCGTCAACGATCCGCTCGCGGTCGCGGCGCTGACCCGCGCGGCGACCGAGTACGTCGGCGTGGGCAGCGTGTGCGGGACCGAGCAGAGCCTGGGCGGCGAGGACTTCGGCTGGTACCTGGAGAAGGTGCCCGGCGCGCTCGCGCGGCTGGGGGTGCGGCCGGCCGGATCGGCGCGGGCCGCCGACCTGCATCATCCCGAGTTCGACGTTGACGAAGGCGCGATCGACGTGGGCGTCGCCCTGCTCGCCGGAGTCGCCCTGCTCGGCTAGCCCGATCGCCGTCTGGCCGCCGGAGCGGGCCTAAGGCCTGCGGGCGGGGTGCGCGGTGTTCTCCGGCTCGGCCGCTTCGTGCTCCTGCACCAGCCGGCGCTTCTCTTCCGCGCGCCGCTCGTACGGATCGACCGGCAGGTTCGCGTCGTCGCGGGCCGCGTCGTGGGTCCGCTTGGCCGCCGTCGCGATCCAGATGACGGCGAAGATGAGAAGAACGACGACCGGCAAGATCAGCGCAGCGCCCATGCCCTCGGCGTACCCGTTCGCCGTGCACGCCGAACGACCCCCGCCACTTTGCTCGACTTTCGGCGGTCGGGCCGGTCCGCGCGAGCGTGGGAACGCACGCGTCAGCAGCGAAAGTCGAGCAAAGTCGCGACTCCGGTAGGGTGCTGGCGATTCCCGTGGACGTGTTGATGCTGGTCTGGACCGACGTGTCCACCGACGCCCGCGTCCAGCGCGAGGCGACCACGCTGGCCGAGGCCGGTCACCGGGTGCACGTCATCGGCCGGGCGGTCGCGGCCGGTTACCGACCACCGCCCGGGGTGACCGTCGAGTCCGCCGGCGTCGCCCCGACGGGGAGCGCCCGGCGCCGCCGGCTGCCC
The DNA here is from genome assembly GCA_025980325.1 of Frankiales bacterium. Lineage (GTDB taxonomy): Bacteria > Actinomycetota > Actinomycetes > JAFAQI01 > JAFAQI01 > BP-197. The sequence goes on along the minus strand of JAICXQ010000021.1, from coordinate 29,361 downwards.
GCGCCGCTGCGGCTGGCCCGGTGGCTGTTGCTGCCGCAGCACGTCAACCGCGCGCTGCGTCGCTGGGTCGCCCAGGCCGAGCCGAAAGCCCGCGCGCGCAGCTTCGACGTCGTCCACGCGCACGACTTCACCTCGCTCCCGCTCGGGGCAAGGCTCGCGACCGAGCGCGGCGTGCCGTTGGTGTACGACGCGCACGAATTCTGGCCGGGGCGCGACGTCCACGGCCGGCCGACGCCGTACCAGCGTTGGCGCGAGACGAGGACCGAGGGACGGCTCGGCGCCACTGCCGCCGAGGTGGTCACGGTCGGCCCGGAATTGGCGCAGTTGCTGCAAAAAAACTACGGCTGGACGAACGTCACCGTTGTCCGGAACACGTTCCCGACGTCACTGGGGAACGGCTGCAAGCCGCCGGACGAACCCGTCGCGGCCGTATACGCCGGACGCATCGGCCCGGGTCGCGACCTCGAGACCGTCCTCGCCGCGGCCGGCGAACTGAAGCCGGTGAAGACCGTGCTGGTCGGTCCCGCCGACGGCGGCTACGTCGCGACACTCGACACCGGCGACGCGGAGGTCCTCGACGCGCTGCCGCTCGAGGACGCCGTCACGTTGCTCGCCGGCAGCGGCATCGCCCTCGTGACGCTGTCCGGCAAGTGGCTGAACAACCGGATCGGCATGCCGAACAAGCTGTTCATGGCGGTCCGCGCGGGGGTCCCGGTGGTCGCGTCCGACCTGCCCGCGCTTCGGCGGATCGTCACCGAACACGGCATCGGGCGCCTCTACCAGCCCGGCGACGCCGCCTCCCTCGTCCGCGCCGTGCGCGAGGTCGAGGCGTCGTACGGCGAACTCACCGCGGCGGTCGCCCGCGCCCGCACGGAGCTGTCCTGGGACCGCGACGCGCTTGCGCTGCAAGGGGTTTACGACCGGCTCGCGCACCCGCAAGGGCTGTAGCATCGACGGCGATGAATGCGCTGGTGCTGCAGTTGGGGGGCCTGCGCCCAGGTGCCGCTTTCCCCGACATCGAATGGCTCGTCGCCAACGGCTGGACGGTCACCCTCGCCGTCTCGTTGCTGCCCGACGCCGCCCGCGTCCCGCCCGGCGTCAAGGTCGTCGAGGTCAGCGACATCGAGCAGATCACCGCGCTGTGGCGGGCCGAGCGGTTCTTCGTCTTGGCCGGGCCCAGCGGCGCGATGCGCAAGCTGCGCGCGCTCGTCACGAAGCTCGGCGGCATTCGCGGCCTCGGCCGGCCCGCGCGCGCGGTCTGCGTCGTCGTCATCTCGCTGCACGCGTTCCAGTACCGCGTCTCGCGCGGCTTGCACCACCGCTGGATGGCCGGCCCGTACCGCCTGATCCGGCCGCTGTTGCTCTGGCGGCTGCTGCGCCGGTCGGCCCTCGACGAGCTGCTGGCGACGAAGCCGGATCTCGTCGTGTGTGCCGACCGCGACGCGGTCTCGACCGCATGGCACATCGCGCGGCAGTACCCCGGCGTCGAGGTGACGTACGGCGTCAACCGGGTGCGACCCATCGGCGTATCCGTCCCGCAACCCGTGTCAGCATGACGCCGTGACCGCGCCCACGTCATCGACCGCGCCGCTGCCACCGCCGGCCCGCCGCGCCGAAACCGAGTTCAGCCCGGGCGTGCACATCTACGAGCCGCACCGCGCCGGGTTGCCGAAGCTCAAGCCGTACTTCCGCGAGCTGTGGGGCCGCCGGCACTTCGCCATCACCCTCGCGCACACCGACATGCGCGCCGCGCACACCGCCACGTTCTTCGGTCAGATGTGGCTCATCATCAACCCGCTGCTGCTCGCGCTCGTCTACCTGCTGCTCGTCGACGTCATCAGCGGCCGGCCGCAGGGCTTGTGGTACTTCTCCCACCTGCTCTCCGGGCTGTTCGTCTTCTACTTCGTCTCCGGCGCGATCATTCAAGGCTCGAACATCGTCGTGCAGGAGGGCGGCCTGATCATGAATCAGGCGTTCCCCCGGCTGCTGCTGCCGTTGACGTCGGTGTACGTCGCCGTACGGCGGTTCCTGCCGACGTTGTCGATCCTCATCATCTTCCATTTCCTGTCCGGTACGCCGACGACGATCTCGCTCGTGTGGCTGATACCGATCTTCGCCGAGATCGTGTTGTTCACCGCGGGGTTGGCGAGCTTCTTCGCCGCGGTGCAGGTGTACTTCCGCGACATGTCGCAGTTCCTGCCGTACTTCACCCGCATCTGGCTCTACGTGTCGCCGGTCATCTTCACCGTCGCGCAGATCAAGAAGAAGCACACGCTCGCGAAGCTCGAGCTGTTGAACCCGCTCATGTCGCTGCTCGGCAACTGGACCCAGGTCTTCGCCGGCGAGCCCGTGTGCCGGACCGGCACCGCGCCGTCGTGCAAGACGCTCGACCACGTGCAGACCGTCGGCGTCAGCTATCACTTCCTCGCGGCCGGTCTCGCCTGGGCCGTGGGTGTGTTCGCGATCGGCGCGCTGTTCTACATCTCGAGGGAGCGCGACTTTGCCGTCCGCCTTTGACGACGACATCGCGATCAGCTGCCAGAACGTCTCGGTCACCTACAAGACGACGTTCGAGAAGATCCCGACGTTCAAGAGCGCGATCGTCCGGCTCGGTCGCGGTGAGCGGATCGTGCGCCTCGTGCCCGCGGTCAAGGATCTGTCGTTCGACCTCTACCACGGCAACGTGCTCGGCATCATCGGCGCGAACGGCGCGGGCAAGTCGACGTTGCTGCGCGCGATCGCCGGCATCCTGCCGCCGACCGAAGGCCGGATCGTCGTCGACGGCAAGGTCAGCACGTTGCTCTCGCTCGGCGTCGGCTTCGACCGCCGGCTCACCGGCCGGCAGAACATCGAGCTCGGCGGTCTCGCGTCCGGGTTGTCGCGCGGCGAGATCAAGGAACGGGCCGAGCGGATCATCGACTTCGCCGAGCTGCCGGACGACTTCATCGACATGCCCATGCGGACGTACTCCGCCGGCATGGGCGGGCGGCTCGCGTTCTCGGTCGCGGTGCACCTCGAGCCCGACATCCTGCTCATCGACGAGGCGCTGTCGGCCGGCGACGCGAAGTTCAAGGAGAAGGCCGCCGCGAAGATGGCCGAGCTGTGCGGTCAAGCCCGCACGATCGTGCTCGTCAGCCACGGCCTCGGCGCGATCCTCGAGATGTGCAACGACGCGATCTGGATGGACAAGGGCAAGCTGATGATGCGCGGGCATCCGGACGAGGTCGCGGATGCCTACACCGACTTCCTCGGGGTGAGCCGGACCGCTCGGTCGACGATGGAAGACGTCTGAACGTCGACGTCTCCGTCATCTCCGGCGGCCACGACGTGGCCGACGCGCGCTTGCACCGGCTCGTCAACGCGCTGGTCCGTCGCGGCCTGTCGGTCGAAGTCGTCGGCCTCGGCGATCCGGCCGGCGCACCGGAAGGCGTGGCGGCGATCCGGACGCATCCGCGGCAAGGACTGTCCCGGCGGCTGCGCGACGCGGTGACGATGCCGTGGACCGCGAGTGGCCGCGCGCTCGTCGTCATCGCGCCCGAGATGGTGCCGTCGGCCTGGCTGGCCCGCCGGCTGCGACCGCGACGCCGGCTCGCCGTCGACGTCTACGAGGACTACGCGAAGGTCGTGTACGACCGGCCGCTCGGTCCGGCCCGGCGCAGCGCCGCGCTCGCCGTCGTACGGCTCGCGACCGCGCTGTCCGCGCGCGCCGATGTCACGTCGGTCGCCGACGACCACGTCCCGCCGTCGCGGGCGCGCCAACGCGTCGTCGTACGCAACCTGCCCGACCTCACGACGCTGCCGGCACCCGCGGCTCCCGACCCGGCGCCACGCGCGGTCTACGTCGGTGACGTCCGCCGCTCGCGCGGTCTCGTGACGATGCTCACCGCGCTCGAACAGGCCCCCGGGTGGACGCTCGACGTCGTCGGGCCGGTCGCGGCGGCCGACCAGCCGTGGCTGGACGAGTGGCTCGCCACCTCCGCCGCGGCGAGCCGGTTGCGCATGCACGGGCGCCTCCCGCCGGCGGCCGCCTGGCGCGTGGCCGCGGGCGCATGGGTCGGGCTGTCCCTGCTGGAGCACACGCCGGCCTTCCGGGACGGCGTCCCGAGCAAGCTCTACGAGTACGCCGCCCTCGGGCTGCCCACCCTGGCGACAGCGCTGCCGCGGGTGGCGGCGCTGCTGGCCGAATCCGGTGGCGGCGTCGTCGTCGACGGCGCGGACGAGACGGCCGCTGCATTGCGCCGGTGGTCGGACGATCCCGGTGCGCTGGCGCCCTTACGCGCGGCCGCCACGCGCTGGGCCGCTGAGCTGGCCGCACAGGGATCGCCGTACGACGACCTGGCCGAGCGGGTGGCCGCGCTGCTCGCCGGGTGAGCGAACGGCTGCTCGCTATATTCGCGGCGTGGCCCTGCGCGTCGTGGAGCGCGAGATCCACCCGAGCGCAGTGATCGCCGAATCCGCCCGCATCGTCGCCAACCGGCTGCACCTCGAGGCCGGCGCGAGGATCGGGGAGAACGTGCGGATCGTCGCCGGCGACGTTCGCCTCGGGCCCGGCAGCGAGATCAAGGCCGGCGCCCAGGTCACCGCGATCGAAGGCCTCGAGCTCGGCGCCGGATCGGTGCTCGGCCCCGGACTGCGGGCGAGCGGCCGGCGGCTGACGTTCGGCCCGAATTTCTGGTCGACGAACCGCGTCGTCATCGGCGGCGGCGGGTGGCAGGGGCCGGACTCGATCCTGACCGTCGGGGCGTCGACGACGTTCGTCGACGGTGCGTTCGTCAACGTTTCCGAGCACGTGACGATGGGGCGTGGCTGCGCGCTGTCCGCGGACACGACGGTGCTGACCCACGGCTGCTGGCAGCCGGTGCTCGCCGGTTACCCGTCGATCTTCGCGCCGGTCGTCTTCGGTGACGACGTCGTGGTGTTCGTCAAGTCGTCGGTGCTTCCGGGTGTGACGTTGGCGACCGGCACCACCGTCGCCGCGGGGTCGGTCGTCGTCAAGGACACGACGCCGCACAGCCTCGTCGGCGGCGTCCCGGCGCGCGTGATCAAATCCGATGCGCGCCGCGAGCTCACCGACGCCGACCGGCGCGATCTCGTGTGCGCGACGCTCGCCCGGTACGTGAACACGCTCGAGTGGAAGGGCGTCGCGGTGCTGGACGTGGCGTCGGATTGGTCGAGCCTGCGGGCGGAGTACGGCGGCATCGCCTCGACGGTGCAGGTGAGCGACGACCGACCGCTGCGCATCCTCGTCGACACCGAGGCCGGCGACGGCAGCGTGCTGGACCTCGAAGCGATGACGGCCACCGGCGACGTGACCGCAGTGGTGGAGGATCTGCGTGACTTCCTGCGGCGCAGCGGCATGAAGATCTTCACCGACCAACCGTTTCGCGCGCTGCCACCGGCACAACTCGCGCAGCTCGTCGAGCTCGGACGGCAGGGCGAATGACCACTCCGCTCGACTGCGGTGGGTTCGCGGTCGCGCACTACCGCGAGATCCTCGAACGCGCGTTGGAGATGGGCTACGCGTTCAGCACGTTCGCCGACCACGCGAGCGTCGACTCGCCGCGGCTGCTGCTCATGCGCCACGACCTCGATCTGTCGATGCACAACAACCTGCGCTTCGCCCGGATCGAGCACGAGCTCGGCGTGCGTGCGACGTACTTCATCCGCGTGCACGCCAAGCTGTACAACCCGTTCGAGTACCACAGCTATCGCAGCCTGCAGGAGATCGAGTCGCTCGGGCACGAAATCGGCCTGCATTACGAGCCGGGTTTTGCCCTCGCGGTCGGCGAGGACGAGGCGGCGATGGTCCGGCGGGAGAAGCGGATCCTCGAAACGATCCTCGACCATCCCGTCGTCTCCGCGTCCGCGCACCTGCCGGGCAAGACCGGCACGACGGTGACGGCGCAGAACAAGAACGACTTCGGCCTCGAACACGAGGGGTACGAGCCGCACTTCTTGAACGGCGAGTTCAAGTACCTCTCGGATTCGAACGGGCGCTGGCGCGAGGGCTGTCTGTGCGAGCACCTCGGTGCCCACGACCGGTTGTGCGTCCTCACGCACGGCTGGTGGTGGTTCGAGAACAGCCCGGTCGAGAACTACTGAGGGCGGCCTCCCCGTACGATGGAGCGGTCGACCGTGGGTGGCGACACTCTCAGGAGGAACCGACTTTGGCCATTCGCGTGCTCGCGAGCGCCGACGTCGACGAACGGGCCGAGATCGGGGACGGCACCACGGTCTGGCATCTCGCCCAGGTCCGGGAGGGCGCCCGGCTCGGCCGCAACTGCATCGTCGGCCGCGGCGCGTACGTCGGCACCGGCGTGCAGATGGGCGACAACTGCAAGCTGCAGAACTACGCACTCGTGTACGAACCGGCCGTCATCGAGAACGGCGTGTTCGTCGGTCCGGCGGCGGTGCTCACCAACGACCTGTACCCGCGCTCGATCGATCCCGACGGCAACCTCAAGCGCGGCGACGACTGGGAGGCGGTCGGCGTCACGATCCGCGAAGGCGCCGCGATCGGGGCGCGCGCGGTCTGCGTCGCGCCGGTCACGATCGGCCGCTGGGCCACCGTGGCCGCCGGTGCCGTGGTGACCAAAGACGTGCCCGACTTCGCTCTCGTCGCCGGTGTCCCGGCCCGGCGGATCCGCTGGGTGGGCCGGGCCGGCGTACCCCTGGAAGAAACCGGCGACGGCCGCTGGCGATGCCCGCGGACCGGACGCCTTCACGTCGAGAACGACGGACGACTGACGGAGGTCGAGCAATGATCCCCCCGGCCAAACCCATCCTCGGCGAGGACGAGCGCGCGGCGGTCGACCGCGTCATCGCGAGCGGCATGGTGGCGCAAGGGCCCGAGGTCGCGGCCTTCGAGCAGGAGTTCGCCGACCAGGTCGCCGGCGGCCGTCGTTGCGTCGCCGTCAACTCCGGCACGTCGGGCCAGCACCTCGGCCTGCTCGCGGCCGGCGTCAAAGCCGGCGACGAGGTCATCGTCCCGTCGTTCACGTTCGCGGCGACCGCCAACACGGTCGCGCTGACCGGTGCGACGCCGGTCTTCGTCGACATCGAACCCGACTACTTCTGCCTCGATCCGCGCGCGGTCGAAGCCGCGATCACCGAGCGCACCCGCGGCATCATGCCGGTGCACCTGTACGGGCACCCCGCGAACATGACCGCGCTCGCGGACATCGCGGGCAAGCACGGCCTCGAGATCTACGAAGACGCGGCGCAGGCGCACGCGGCGACGTGGCAGGGCAAGCCGGTCGGGACGTTCGGTGTCTTCGCGATGTTCTCGCTGTACCCGACGAAGAATATGACCTCGATCGAGGGCGGCATGGTCGCGTGCGACGACGAGATCGCGCGCATGGTGCGGTTGCTGCGCAACCAAGGCATGGAAAAGCAGTACGAGAACGAGGTCGTCGGCTTGAACAACCGGATGACCGACGTGCACGCCGCCGTCGGTCGGGTGCAGCTCACCAAGCTCGCCGGCTGGACCGAGACCCGGCAACGCAACGCCGCCTTCTTCGACGCGAATCTCGCGAACGTCGTCGTACCTCCGGTGGCCGACGGCGCGACGCACGTCTACCACCAGTACACGATCCGCGTCGACGGCGATCGTGACCGGTTCCGGCAGGCACTCGCCGACGAGCACGGAGTCGGCAGCGGCGTGTACTACCCGATCCCGAACCACCGGTTGCCGTCGTTCCGCCGCGACCTCGACCTGCCCGAGACCGAGCGCGCCGCACGGGAGGTCATCTCGCTGCCGGTGCACCCGTCGCTGTCGGCCGCGGATCTCGATCAGATCGTCCACGCGGTGAACACGGTTGCGAAGGCCGGTGCCTGATGGCGCCTCCTGCCTTGCGGGCCGGGCTGATCGGCCTCGGCATGATGGGCCGCCATCACGCGCGGGTGCTGCGGTCGTTCGACGACGTCGAGCTGGTCGCGGTGGCCGATCCGGGCGGTGACGTGCACGGCGTCGCGGCCGGCTTGCCGGTCGAGCCGGACATCGAGGGCCTGCTCAAGCACGCGCTCGATCTGTGCGTCGTCGCCGTACCGACGGCGTTGCACGAGGAGGTCGGCCTCGCACTCGCGGCCGCGGGCGTCAACGCATTGGTGGAGAAGCCGCTCGCGCAGGACGTCGCCGGCGCGCGCCGGCTTGCAGACGCGTTCGAGTCGGCCGGTCTCGTCGGTGCGGTCGGTCACATCGAGCGGTACAACCCGGCGTTGCAGACCTTGCGCGCGCACCTCGAAGGCGGCGAACTCGGCGCGATCTACCAGGTGATCACCCGCCGGCAGGGACCGTTCCCGAACCGGATCGCCGACGTCGGCGTCGTCAAGGATCTCGCGACGCACGACATCGACCTGACCGCGTGGGTGACGCAGTCGCCGTACGTGTCGGTGTCGGCGCGGGTCGCGTACAAGAGCGGGCGGCAGCACGAGGACCTCGTCGCCGCGGTCGGCCAGCTCGCCGACGGCACGATCACCAACCATCTGGTCAACTGGCTGTCACCGATGAAGGAACGGGTGACGATCGTCACCGGTGAACGCGGCTGCTACGTCGCCGACACGTTGTCGGTGGATCTGACGTTGTTCCGCAACGCGTCGGTGCCGACCGAGTGGGAGCAGATCGCGCGGTTCCGCGGCGTGTCCGAAGGCGACATGATCCGTTACGCCATACCGAAACCGGAGCCGTTGCGGGTCGAGCTCGAAGCGTTCCGCGACGCGGTCATGGGCAAGGACAGCGACATCGTGACGATGCGCCAGGGACTCGCGACCGTGGCCGTTGCCGAAGCCGTGCTCGCGAGCGCGACGACCGGCACGACCGTCGCCGTGGCGCCCGTCTGGTAGGCGATCCGGTGCGAGCGTCACGAACTGCGGTCGCGCACCGACGGCGCTGAGTAGCCTTACGAGCCGACGTCGACGGCCCGTCCGGCGGGACTGCCGGCGGCGATGACGGTGCCGATCGCGCGCCAGAGCCGGGACCGGTCGGTGAGCGGGATCAACGGCGGCAGCCCGTCGTCGCGGCCGACGAGGCTCGCGCCGACGTAACTGTCGACCGCGACGAGGTCGGCCGGCTCGGCGAGGATCGCCGCGCGCGCCCGCGCGGTCAGCCGCCGCGGCTGCCGGCCGATCCGCAACCTGGCGACCTGGGCGGCGATCGGGTTGCCCGGCCCGACGGTCGCCGTGCTGATCTCGAGCCCGAGGTCGCGCACGATGTCGACCAGCGTCGCGGCCTGATGTTCGCTGCCTTCGTCGACCGTGACGATCCGCAACCGCAGCGGCACCCGATGCTCGACCGCGGTCGCGATGCCGAGCCGGGCCGCGACGAGTGCGCCCACCTCGGCCGGCGCAAACCGGTGCTCGAGGATCACCCGCACCGCGGGCCAGTCGACCGTTTTGTGCCGGCGCGACAAGCGGTTCCAGCCGTCGACCACCGAACTGGTGTCTTCGGTTACCGGCACGTAAGCCACCGCACCCATGTCGGCCGCGGACAGCACCGTCTCCTCGGGGCCGCCGCAGCGCGTGACGATCGTGGGCAGGCCGCTCGCGACGGCCTCGACGACGGTCATCCCGAAGGTCTCGTACGTCGACAGGTGCACGAGCAGGTCGTGTTCGGCGTAGATCTCGCCGACCTGCTCCGGCGGCACGCTCGGGCGCAACGTCACGCGGTCGGCGATCCCGAGTTCGGCCGCCCGAGCGGTCAATTGGTCGCGCATCGGCCCGTCGCCGACGAGGGTCAGGGTGAGCCGGCCGCCGGCGCGTTCGGTCTGGTTCGCGGCCGCGAACGCGTCGAGCAATCGCAGCAGGCCCTTGCGTTCGATGAAGTTGCCGAGGTAGAGCCAGCGCAGCAGATCCGGCTGCCGGTTGGTGAGCAGCGGCAGCCGGTGGAACGCGACCGGATTTCCCAGCGCGGCGAACCGATCCGCGACCGACGGCGCGGCTGCGCGCAGGGTCGCGGCCACCTTCTCGCTGACCGCGAGGCAGGCACTCGACCGCGCCACCGCATCGGCGTACATCTGCGCCGTCTCCGGTAACCGGAACAGCTGGTTGAGGTACGTCGCGTGCTCGGTCAGCACGAGCCGTACGTGCGCGGGGATCTCGGTCGCCAGCGCCCAGCCGGTGGGCATCGTCACGTGGCCGTGGACGACCTCGACGTCGCCCCAGCGCTGCGGCCACAAGGTGCGCAGCGCAGCGGCCTGCACGCGCGCCATGTCCGCGCGCGTGGCACCGGAGGGCTGCGGGACCACGACGTGCGTCAGCGGCGCGCCGCCGACCGTCGTGCTGTCGGTGACGACCATTTCGCCGGCACCCGGCACGTTGTCGAGGTGGACCACCTCGACCCGTACGCCGACCTGTTGAAGCGCCAGGGCCCAGTCCTTGACGAAACCGCCATAGAACGGGCGATCCGCGGTGGGGTACCACGGGGTCACGACGAGGACGTCGGACGGCACGCAGGCTCCCGTGGTCGTGGCGATCGTGCGCTCACACCTTAGCGACGAGGCGCCAACTACGATGGGGCGGGCTCTGAGCGGGCCCGGTTTCCGTGAGGCGCTGTGTCATTGAGGGGAGAGGCCCGAAAAGTGGCGGTCACCGTTGTCGCGCTCGGCAAGATCGGTCTGCCGCTGGCCGTGCAGATCGCGTCGAAGGGCCACCAGGTCTACGGCGCCGACGTCAACGCCGACGTCGTCCGGCTGGTCAACGAGGGCGTGCCGCCGTTCCCGGGCGAGACCGATCTCGACGTCAAGCTCGCCGAGGTCGTCGCGGCCGGCCGGTTGACGGCCACCACCGACACCGCCGCCGCGGTCGCGGACAGCGACACCGTCGTCGTCGTCGTGCCGCTCGTCGTCGACGAGGAGTCGCGGCCCGACTTCGGCGCGATGGACGCGGCGACCCGCGCGGTCGCGAAGGGCCTCAAGCCGGGCACGCTGGTCAGCTACGAGACGACGCTGCCGGTGCACACGACCCGGGAGCGGTTCGGGCCGATGCTCGAAGAGGGCTCCGGGCTGACCCTCGGCGTCGACCTGTTCCTGTGCCACAGCCCGGAGCGGGTCTTCACCGGCCGCGTGTTCGCCAACCTGCGCCAGTACCCGAAGCTGGTCGGCGGCACCGACGCGGAGAGCGCGAAGCGCGCGGTCGAGTTCTACGAGTCGATCCTCGACTTCGACGACCGCCCGGATCTCGACCGTCCGAACGGCGTGTGGGACCTCGGCAGCGCCGAAGCTGCCGAGCTCGCGAAGCTCGCCGAGACGACCTACCGCGACGTGAACATCGCGCTGGCCAACCAGTTCGCGCGCTTCGCCGACCGGGTCGGCATCGACGTGCACGCGGTCATCCAGGCGTCGAATTCCCAGCCGTACAGCCATATTCACGCACCGGGCATCGCGGTCGGCGGCCACTGCATCCCGGTGTATCCGCGGTTCTACCTGTGGGGCGATCCGGACGCGACGGTCGTCGCTGCGGCCCGCGCCGCGAACGTCGCGATGCCGTCGTACGCGGTCTCCTTGCTGGCCGCGGCGCTGGGCGATCTCGCCGGCAAGCGGGTCGCCGTCCTCGGCGTGAGCTATCGCGGCGGGGTCAAGGAGACCGCGTTCTCCGGGGTGTTCGCGACCGTCGCCGCGTTGCGGGACGCCGGCGCCGAGGTGCTCGTGCACGACCCGATGTTCAGCGACGGCGAGTTGAGCGCGATGGGCTTCGCGCCGTATGCGATCGGCGAGCCGGTCGAGGGCATCGTGGTGCAGGCCGACCATCGCGAGTATGCGTCGCTGAGTGCGCACGACTTCCCCGGCGCGCGCGCGATCGTCGACGGCCGGCAGGTCACGGATCCGTCGTCGTGGGCGGGGGTACGGCGGATCGTGCTCGGCGCGGGCGGCGCGCCGACCCAGTGACGGACGCAGTGACCGAGGCAGTGACGGACGCAGTGACCGAGGCAGTGACCGACGCAGCGATGAGCCGCCCGCCGCGCCTGCTCTACATCGCGTTCTACTTCCCGCCGACGCGGGCGAGCGGGGTGTACCGGTCGCTCGCGACGGCGAATCATTTCGCCGACCGCGGCTGGGACGTCACGGTGCTCACGATCAACGAGGAGTACTTCCGCGACTACGTGCATTCGTGGGATCCGTCGTTGCTGCAACGCGTCCATCCGGGTGTCACGATCGAGCGGGTGCACTACCCGGGCTGGCGGTTCGAGCCGAGCCTGCGCCGGTACAGCTGGTTGCGCGGGCACTTCCCGGCCGTCGCGGAGAAGCTCTACAAACGGCGCGAGCAACGCGACTTCCCCGAGCCGTACGCGACGTGGATCAAGCCGGCCGTCGCGCGCGGACGAGAACTGCATGCGCGCCGGCCGTTCGACCTGTGCCTGGCGACCGGCAACCCGCACGCCGCGTTCGCGGTGGCCTGGCACTTGCACCAGCGGACCCGAGTCCCGTACGTCGTCGACTATCGCGACTCGTGGACGCTGAATCTCTACGAAGACGCACCGGCGTACCCCGACGGCCATCCCGCGTGGGACTGGGAGCGGCGCATTCTCGACAACGCGAGCCGGGCGACGTTCGTCAACGAGCCGTTGCGCGAGTGGCACATGCATCGCTATCCCGAAGTCGCCGATCGGATGCTCGTCGTCGAGAACGGCTGGGAGCCGACGTTGCTCGGTGACGTGCTCGCCTTGCAACCGCATCACGACCGGCCGCTGCAGTTCGGCTACCTCGGCACGATGACGGAAAAGGTTCCGCTGGCGGAGTTCTTCGACGGCTGGCGGCTCGCTCGGCAAGAGCCGCAATTGGCGAATGCCGGCGTCAAGCTCTACGGCCACCTCGGCTACTTCAACACGTCGGCGGCGGCGTTGCACGCGAGCTTGCCGATCGCTGAAGGGATAGGTGTCAGCTACGAGGGGCCGGTCGCGAAGACCGCCGTCGCTAGTGCCTACGACTCGCTCGACGTGTTGCTGCTGGTGCTGGCAGGAACGAAGTACACGACGTCGGGCAAGGTGTACGAGTACATCGCGACCGGCAAGCCGATCGTGTCGGTACACGTCCCGGAATCCGCTGCGAGCGACGTGTTGCGCGGGTACCCGATGTGGTTCCCGTGCGCCGACCTGTCGGCCGGAGCGATCCGCGACGCGCTGGTGAAGGCCGCCGACGCCGCGCGGACGGCGACGCCGGAAGACTCGGCGGCGTGCCGCGCGTATGCGGCCGCGCATACGCGCGAGGCGCAGCTGGAACCGTTCGAGCGCGAGCTGCGGGCGCTCGTCCAGGGCTGATGGCCGCCGATCCGGCGCGTCGCGTCGCCGTCCTGACCGGCACTCAAGTCGGACGGGATCCGCGGGCGTCGGCGTACGCGATGGCGACGGCGTCGAGCGGTTCGAAGGTCACGGTGATCGGGCCGGTGCCCGGTGAGGGCGACGTCGATCCGGTCGACGGGATCGACGTCGTACGGCTTCGGGTCCCGCCGCCGGCTGCGCAACCCGAACGCGTACGGCGGTTCGCGCGGCTGCGCAGCTTGCGCCATCGGCTGACTCGCTCGTGGCGGCGCGGTCGGCGCCGGTCGGCCCGGTGGGCCGAGTTGCTGCGACCGGTTCTCACCGAGACCGGGTCCGACGGGACGGATGTCGTGGCGATCGGCCGCGAGATGTCCCGGGCCGCGCGCGCCGCGGGCACCCGGCCGCGGGCGACCGTGCGGGTGCGCGCCGCCGCCGGTGCCGCGACCGGGTTGCCGGTGGGCGAGACGATGTTGGGCATCGGGCCGGCGAACATGGCCGGCCAGGGATGGGCCTGGTCGCGCGCGGTCCGGCGCGAGTTGCCGGACGTCGGTGTCGAGGTGTTCGCCGTGCCGCATCCGACGTTGGCCTTCCCGGTCGACGTCGCGCTGCCGGCCGATGCGTTCGCCCGGGACGCGCGCTGGCAGGTCGAGTTCGAGATGCACGTGCAGGCCGAGCTCACCCACCTGTTGATCGAAGCGGGCCGCCCGGTCGCCGGAACGCTCAACGGCTCGACGTTCGTCGCCGACGCGCGCCGGATGCGCGACGCGGGGCTCGACGTCGGGCTGGTCTTCCACGGATCGGAGATCCGCGATCCGAGGCTGCATGCGCAGCGCTACGAGTGGTCGCCGTTCGCGCAGCCGAAGGATCGGCTGACCGCGCAGTTGCAGCGACAGGTCGACGCATTGCGACCACTGGTGGCGGAGTTCGACGGACCGAAGTACGTCTCGACGCCGGACCTGCTCGACGACGTGACCGACGCGACGTGGTTGCCCGTCGTCGTCGACCTCGACGTGTGGTCGCCGGGCGACGAGCCGCTACGACGGGACCGACCGTTGGTCGTGCACGCGCCGTCGCACCGCGCCTTGAAGGGCACCGAGCGGATCGAGCCGGTGCTGGCGCGGCTGGAGGACGACGGACTGATTGCCTACCAACGGATCGAAGGCGTCCCGGCGGCCGACGTGCCGGCGCTGATCCGCTCGGCGGACGTCGTGCTCGATCACTTCGGCATCGGCAACTACGGCGTGCTCACCTGCGAGGCGATGGCGACCGGGCGGGTGAGCATCTCGCACATCCACGAGCGGGTCCGGGCGCGGGTGCCGGTATCGATCCCGACGTTGGAGGCCACGCCGGACACGTTGCGCGACGTGCTGCGGCGGGTGCTCGACGACCGCGAGTGGGCCCGGTCGGTGGCGGCGCGCGGGCCCGCGTTCGTGCGCGAATGGCACGACGGCACGCGCAGCGTCTCGGCGCTGACGCCGTTCCTGCTCGGGCCCGCGCGTTAGCCGGTCGAGCAGGCGCCGGCGCCGTCGAGTCCGTCGTTGCTCCACGTTCCCTGGACCGCGAACGTCCCGGTGCGCAGACGAATGTTGGTGACGGCGCCCGGTCCGTATTTCACGTACGCGCACTTGTCCCCGTTCTCGTCGTGGTTGACGTCTTGCCACGCGACCCCGCCGGACTGGGAGTAGTCGGGATCCGTGATCGACTCGAGGTATTCGTGTCCCGCGGCTTCGGTGACACCGTCCAACTCTCCGGCCGCACCTGCGTTCACCGTGTTCTGCCCGCACGATGCTCCGGCCTTGAATACATACGGCAGGTCGACGAACACGATGCCGGGCGTGACACCGGGATAGTTCGCGGTGCCGGTGCTGTCGTGCCATGCGCAGTACGCGCGCTGGTTGAACCCGTCGCTGTTGGCGTCGCGCGGGGTGGCGACGAGATAGACCGCCTGCGGATCGACATGTGCGTGCCGACCGCCGAAATGACCGACGGCGCGCGCGGCTTCCCGGGCGATGTCGAGGTTGGAGAGGTTGTCGTGCAACGGATTCGTGCCGTCGTACCAGACGCCGCGCAGCTGCCCGCTGGGGTTCGCGACGTCGTACGTGCGGCCGTTCTGCGTTTCGTAGTACTGCGTTGCCACGTTCTCCCAGGCGCTGCCGCCGACGCCGGTGAAGAAGCGGACGAGTTGGCGCGCGACGCCGTCGGGGTCGCGGCCGTGCCAGCCCCAGAACACGAGATAGATGCGCGGCGTCAGCAGCACCCGACCGCCGAAGTACGCCATGTTCCCGGGTATCGGCTCGCCCACGGCCGGCAGCGGCGCTCCGACCGGCAACGCGACCGCCGGCGGCTGCACCGGCGACATGATCCGCGGTCGGTACGCGGTCGCGTGCCCGGCCGCGTCCCCGCTCGCGTGCCCGCTCGCCGACGCGGGCAGCGCGAGCAGGCCGGCGAGACACACCGACCCGATCGCGACGCGGTTCAGTGACATTGCGAGTGTCCGAGCGCGGTCAGCAGGGCACGGGGCCACGACACGCCGCTCTTCCGTGGATCGCGGACGTCGTCACCGACCCGGTCGACGCCGCTGTACGTGTACACGTCGACAGTCTTCGATCCGCACATCAGCCGGCCGATGCTGACCGTGCCGGTGGCGTTGACGTCGGACTCGACGCGCGGGTTGGGACCGCCGGCGACGGTCTCGAGCGGATACACGCCGAACCCTGGCGTCGAGATGCCCTCCGATGCGCGGTCGACCGGGCTCCACGTCGCGTTGACGTGAAGCTTGAGGCCGCTGATCAGTGTCGTCAGCGAAGCGCTCGTCATCGCCGGATCGACACTGATGTCACTGCTCGCGAGCGGTCGTTGCGCATGCTCGATCACGCTGCAGTGAGTGCGTACGCAACGGCGGATGTCGACGTACAACCGTTGCTCGTCACCGGTCGCGGTCGCGACCGACTCGGTCGCGACGAGATCGATCTGGTACTCGGTGTCGTGCGGTGCGTCGATGACGACGCTCACCGACATCCCGCGCAACATGCCGGCCCATGCAGTCGCGGTCGCGCCCGGCGCGAAGGCCAGCGCGAGGATCGTGACGGCCGCGGCGACGAGTCCGACGTACGGGCGTTTGCGGGCAGGGTTGACCGACATGACGACCTCCAAGCAGAGAGGGGGTGGGTGGGTCAGAGCGAGAAGCTGCTGGTCCAGCTGTTCGATGTGCCGAGTTCGGTGGCGAGGACGGTGCCGACGACGTCGTAGTCGCCGGCGGGGAGCGGATGGCCGTCGGGCCCGACCGCGTGCCACGTCGTCGTCCAGTCGTACGACGTACCCGGCTGCAGCGGCAGGCTGTGCGGGTCGTGGCGGAACGTCTGGCCGGACGACCAGCGCCAGATCAGCTTCCCTTGGCGGTAGACGGCGATGTCGATCTCTTGTGTCGTGTCGAAGCTGAACTGCGACGCGCGGCTGGTCGCGTCGAGGGTCGCTTCGATGTCGAAGTCGATGTCATGCCCGTCCGGGGTGGCGGACATCGCACCGCAGTACCGCGTGCTGTCCGGATGTTCGGTTCCGTCCACGATCCCGCCGCACACGGTCTGCGACCCGGGACCGCTGTATGTGCGCTGGACGGCCGGCGCCGGCGGGTGCGGGCGAGGGGGCGCGGGGGTCGCCGAGGCTGATGGATTCGGCCCGGGTGCCGAGCCGGTTCCGTTCGTCGCCGTCGAGGTCGCCGGCCGTGATGCCGCCGGCGCTGCCCCCGGCCGGGTGGTCGTGGCACCCGATCCCGGCGCCGTCACCGGACTCGATTGATTCCCGCCGGGTTGCGCCGGTGTGGTGGTGCGCAACGAGTCGGGCGACGCGCTTCCGCCAACGACGAACAGCGCAGCCGTGACGCTCGCCGCGACGACGCCGCTCGTCAGGACGGCCGCTCGCCGTTGCCGGCGACGCGCCGCCGACGTGATCGCGACGAGCCGGGTCCGCGGCCCGGCCGTGCGCGCGTGGCTGCGCAGTTCTTCGAGCCTGTGTAGTTCGTTCGGTTCATGCATCGCCGGCTCCGATCGTTGCGGCGAGCAGCGTGCGAGCTTCGTTGAGTTGCCGCTTGACCGAGCCGAGCGGCCGGCGCAGTACGCCGGCGATCTCGGCGATCGGCAGGTCGGCGTAGTAGTGCAGCAGCACGACGACCGACAGCCGCTCCGGTAACGCACGCACCGCGGCAAGGACGACCGGGTCGACGCCGTACGTCGTCGCGGGTGTCTCCGGAGTCCGATCGACGAGGACCTCGTTGGCGGCTTGCTTGCGATGCCGGGCGGCGAGATTGCGTGCGATCCGGAAGACGTATGGCCTGGGTTCGCTGACCAGCCGCCAGCGCGCGCACAGCCGGGTGAACGCTTCCTGGGCGAGGTCCTCGCCGATCGTCGCGGAGCCGACGAGCGCGCCGCAGAAACCGGCCACGTCTGCCCACTGCTCGTCGTAGAACGCCCCGAACTCCGACCTCTGCACGGCCGCCTCACCGATCTGCCGAGGCGCCCAGCTGAGCTCCCGGAGCATTACCGTCACGCCCCCAACCAGTCCGGATCGCGGCAAAAGGTTCGCTGCGTCTGGTCTGGTCGTACGTACGGCGTCCGCCGACGTCACGATGGGTGCTCGCCGCGGCACTATTCGCCGAGGGCGCGGCAGGGTCTCGCCAGCAGCTCGGCGAGGTAGTCGTCCGGCGCGCCGGCCGCCTGGGCGGCTTCGGCGAGGATGCCGAGGTAGCGCGCCGACGGCAGCCCGCCCTCGTATGCGTCCAGCACGTACAGCCACGCCAGCGCCTCGCCGTCGAGCGTCTGCACCCGCAGCCGGATCTTGCGGTACAGCCCGATGTCCGCGCCCTCCCACGCGTCGAGGTGCGCCTCGTCGCCGCTGGTGATGTCGTAGAGCGCGACGAACACGCGGCTGCCCGGGTCCTCGACGAGGGTCGCGAGCGAGCCCTCCCAGCCGAGGTCCTCGCCGCCGAAGGTGAGCCGCCAGCCCTCCAGCCAGCCGGTTCCGCGCACCGGCGAATGCGGGCAGCGCCGCTGCATCTGCTGCGGGTCCATGTTGCTGCCATACGCCGCGTACAGGCTCACGTCCCGGCAGCGTAACGAAGGCGAGGCTTCGTCAATGTCACCAGTTCGTTGCGCGTCTGTCGGTGAGTCTGCTTCTAGGGTGCCTCATGTGGTTCGTACGGGGGTCTATTGCCGGATCAGTTCCGACCGTGACGGCGATGGGTTGGGCGTCGCGGGTCAGGAGAAGAAGTGCCGGGAGCTTGCGGCCCGGTTGGGCTGGACGGTCGTGGATGTGTTCGTGGACAACGACCGCTCTGCGTACAGCGGCAAGCCGCGCAAGGAGTACTTGCGGCTGCTCGCGGCGATGCGCGGGGGCGAGTTGGACGCTGTGCTGGCGTGGCATCCGGACCGGCTGCACCGCTCGCCTGCCGAGTTGGAGGAGTTCATCGGCGTTTGCGACGAGGGGCGACTGTTGGTGCAGACCGTCGAGGCTGGCCTGTTCGATCTGTCCACGCCGACGGGGCGGGCGGTCGCGCGTACGGTCGGGGCGTGGGCTCGGTTCGAGAGTGAGCACAAAGCGGCGCGGGTTCGCCGCAAGATGGAGGAGAACGCGCTCGCCGGGAAGCGTGGTGGGGGCGGCCCG
Source organism: Frankiales bacterium (assembly GCA_025980325.1). Classification (GTDB taxonomy): domain Bacteria; phylum Actinomycetota; class Actinomycetes; order JAFAQI01; family JAFAQI01; genus BP-197. The sequence continues at coordinate 10,457 of JAICXQ010000021.1, read as the reverse complement.
CGCCCGTATGGGTACGAGGCCGATCGGCTGACCATCCGGGGGGACGAGGCAGCGGTCCTGCGCGATCTGGCGGCGCGTTTCCTGGCTGGGGAGTCGCTGACGTCGCTGGCCCGTTGGCTCAACGACACAGCCGTATCCAGTGTGTCGGGAGCGTTGTGGTCAATGGCAACCCTGCGGGGAATCTTGTACTCGGCGCGGATTAGCGGCCAGCGGGAGCATCACGGGCAGATCGTCGCGGACGCCGAATGGCCCGCGATCATCACCAAGGAGCAGACTGCCCGTATTCGCGCGATCCTCGACGACCCCGCGCGGAAGTCCGCCCGCACCCCTCGCCGGTATCTGCTGACCCGGCTGGTGTGCTGCCATCGATGCAACCGGCCGTTGATCGCCAGGCCGAGGGGCGGGCAGCGCCGCTATGTGTGCGCCGCGCCGCCGAACGGCTACGGGTGTGGCCGAACGAGCGTGACCGCCGAGCCGCTGGAGGACATCGTCTATCGCGCCGTGCTGATGGCGCTGGACGGGCCGGGGTTGCAGACTGCGATTGCGAGCGCCGAGAACAGGGACGCGGCGGACGCGCACCTGCTCGCCGAGCAGATGACCACGCTTGCCGGGCGCCGGGACGAGCTTGGCGTGATGTTCGCCCGTGGCGAGATCGACCGGGCCACGATGCTGGCCGGGTCACGTGCCGTTGGCGCCGACATCGACCTGTTGGAGCGCAGGCTCGCGGCGATAACCCGCACGGAGGCCTTGACCCATTACGTCGGGGACGGGGGCGCGCTCGCCGCAGAGTGGTCCGACCTGACCGGCGACCGGCAGCGGGCCATCGTCCGGTCAGTGATCGAGCGGGTGACCATCGGCCCGGCCACACCGGGAAGGCACTTCGATCCGAACCGGGTGCAGATCACCTGGCGATACTGAACACGCTCGGTCCTTGTCGGGTCAGGCGGCGGGCAGCGTCCGGAGCGGGGTGGGCGCTGTCCGACGCGGACGGGACGGCGGTCGCGGCTGGCGCCTCGCGCCGCCCGCCCGTCCCGCGCCGACCAGCGCCGCCACCGCACCGAGTGCCCCCCGGTCGTTGATCCGGGGCGGCAGCCCCTGCCGGGCACGGGAGGACTCGACCCAGGCGCGCAGATCGAAGGCGCGTTTCACGGCCATTGGACCCACACCGCAGGCGGACCCTGCCAACCTTCCGTGTCATCCGAGGTCCATACGCGCTGCGGGTCACGGCCAAGCCGCGCGCTCGCCGCCGCGATCACGGCCTCCCGGCTGCGGCCTTCGACATGAACCACGCGCGGGTCATGGCCCTCCGCCCGTTCGTACCGGTGTAGCCCGGCGACCCGGCGCTCATCGAGCGCCTTACCGATGTATTTTCCGAGATACCGCGCGGCGAGCCGCGCCTCACCGAGCGCGCCCGCTCCGACGCGCACGTCGCCAAGCTGCTTGATGTGGACGAATCCGTGACCCCACGCGGTTTCGATATCCGACCGACGGATGAACCGTCCGACCGCGAAATGAAGGTGGAGGCCGTGGCCGCCCGGGTGCCACTCGGGTACCCACACGTACGGCAGCGGCCGGCCGGCCGGCAACTCCGCGCGCAGCCGGCGAAAGAACCGGCCCGCATCCGCGCGCACCTGCCTCGGATCATGACAGCCCGCACCCCGATAGGTCAGCGTGCCAAGCCGGTTCAACCGATTAGTCGCGCAATACCGGCGCACCTTCCCCCGCGCCCGCCGCGCCGCCTCGGTCGCCGCCCGATCCGACGCGAGCGCAGGGTCCGTACCCGGGCGCCACTCACCCGGCCCGCGCGGACGCGACAGCGACCGGAAGCAGCCACCCGCCTCCGCCGCCTCCGGGTATAGCGACAACAACCACCCGGCGCGCAACCCACGCGTCACCAGCCCGACGCCGCGAGCCTCCGGCAGCGCACGAGACTCCCGAATGTCTTGCATGACCACTCCACAACGACGACACCCGATAAGGAATCGCCGGAGCTCGCCCACCAACGCGGCGGCTCAGAAGGAGAGCGTCAAACCGACAGCAACGCGCGACCTCCGACTTCCCGGCCTCTCACCGAGCGGGCCTCGCGTTTGGGTGGGCCACAAGTGAGCGGGGGCGCTGGCCTTTCGCGCCGCTCGACCCCCTCCAGGTGGGGTCCCTCGTCAGTTGGTCACTGTTAGCCGCGACGGTCCCTGGAGGGCAGCACCGACAGCACGCGGTTCATCAGATGTACCGCAACCCACCGACAAACACCGAGCCGACACGCCGGGCGGGCGAGCTAAACGGCGTCGTCCGGGAGCAGGTCCGCGACCCGGCAGCCAAGCGCATCCGCGAGCCCGTAGAGGGTGGACAGGCGAGGGTTGACCCACGCGCCGATGCCCCGTTCAAGTAGCTGGACATGATTACGGCTGATCCCAGCCGTATATGCGAGTTGCTCCTGGCTGAACCCGGCCTCCTCGCGCAACGCGCGCAGCCGCGCCGCGATCTGCTTCGCGCGCTTCGGCCAAGGGTCCGCCACGACCCCCGACGATCAGCTCCACGCGCCGCCGTGTCACCCATACATAGATGGCAATGTGCGCTGGGCTCACCCACAACAGTTGGCAATCCATACCAGGCAAGATTGGCAAAAAAAACTTGCGTACCATGCGTAAGCAATCGGCCCTCTCGAACGTATAAGAGGTGACAGTCGGCCTCCGAAGGAGGGCACCCGTGGACTTTCACACGGTTCGGACCTTCCTGTCCGGGTTTTTTGGATGTGACGCGGAATCTGCGCTGCCGTACTCCATACCGACTGCTATCCAGGGACGCCATCGGGCGTTCCGTAGGTGACGGGGAGATGACGTGAGCTATCGAGGAACGCACCGCCGCACTAAGCCGCTCTCGCGGCGGCTACTCGTCAGGGCATCCGGCACGTTGGCAGTTATTGCCGCGTTGGTCAGCCCGCCGCTAGTAACGGGTACGGCCCACGCGTCCGGAAACTGCGGCACGGCCACCGCACCGGCTGCGACGTTGGTCTGTGTCGAGCAGGTCTCCGCGATCGCGGTCGATGTGGTCAAGATGGCGCAGCAGGCGGCGGCGGGCGTTTCTTTGCCGGGGCCGATCGTCGACCAGACCTCGCTGCTCGACCTCCTCGATCAAGCCACGGCCCAGGCGGTCCAAGCGGCCGAGGATTGCCTGACGCAGACCAATCCGATCTGCGCTCCGCTCATCGTGCGGAACTCGCTTCTTAGCCTCGTCGATCAAGTCGAGGCACAAGCGATCCAGCAGGCCGGAAACTGTGTCGCCCAGACCGATCCGACCTGTGCCCTGATCGTTCAGGTAGCCAACCAGCAGGCGCAGTCGGTCGAGACCTTCGCGACGACCTGTGTCAGCGGCACGAACGCGGTCTGCAGCAACCTTGAGCAACTCGCAACGAGCGAAATCTCGGCGCTTGTCACCCTCGCCAACCAGTGTGTCGGCGGTACGGACCCGACCTGCAACAGCTTGCTCGGCACTGTCTCCCAGCTTCTCGGCGAAGCCGTCACCTGCGCCATCGGGCCGCTCGGCCCGGCCGCACCGTCCACGCTGCCGAATCCGCTCGTCCTGCCGGGCGGCAGCGCGGGCGACGGAAGCGGGCTGCCTGACCCGACCGTGACCTGTCAGCAGGTCAAGAACACCGCCGCGCAACTCCTCGCTGTTTGCGGGCCGGTGACCGCGCCCACCTGCGGGGTCGGCGTCCAGAGCATTGACCTCGTCGCCAAATCCCCGTGTCTGAACAGCACCGATCAGGTCGAGTGCGCGCAAACGACCGCTGAGCCGCCCGCGGTCCCGGCACCAGACGACGACCCCGAAACGGTCTTCCCGGCGAACGAGCTACGCGGCACGATCGTTCTCGGCTCCGGGCTCGGCGCGGCTGGCGTCACCGTGAGTTTCTATGTTGACCCGGGCATGGAATCGACCGAAGTCGTGACGCCGGACCTCCTGGGTACTGCTACGACCGATGCGAATGGCAACGACGTCACCACGATCACACCAGACACCCACGCGACCACGCTTGCCGCTGACAACGGCGGCGTGCTCAACGTGCTCATCTCCGCGAGTGTCAGCGTCGCGCTACCCGGTAGCGTCGCGCCGCCCATTCTCGCCATCGCCAACGGGGAGACACCGCTTACCCTCGGCGGCTCGGCAGTCTATTGGGAAAGCCAGCCGCCAACGCTGTTGCTCATCCCTGCTACCGATGTCGACCTGTCCACGACAGCAGTTGTCGACGATGGCGTCGACCCGAGCAGTCCGACAGTCGATCCTGTGATCAACTACCTGCCCGCCGTACCGTCTAATGTTCCGACCTTCGCCGGAGTGCCGACCGGCGACAACCTTTTCCTGGTCAACGGCATCGACTACCGCGATGCGGTCCCCGTCGATGCTCCCGCGGCAGCCTCAAGCGGTTGCGAGCGACCGTACCTGTCCGATGAAACACAGATCGGTAAGACGATCGAGAAGAACGACCCCATCGGCGAGACACACGCCTACTTCGACACCAAGGCAGATTTCGACTACCGAAGCACCGCTGACAGCACGCTCGAAACCGGATTCTCCACCGACTTCAAGAACTGGGTCGGCGGGAGCTACTCAACCATCCGGAACAAGAGCAGCGGCGTCGGAATCGACATCACCAACGCCGGGCCGTACTACGGCCACCAGCAGCTCTCAGGGTTCTTGTTCAAAGCGTGGAAGATCAAGTACCAATGCTACGACAGCGACAAGATCTACTACCGTTACAAGGCCGGTGCGACGAAATGCCAGTTCGACTACCACGAAGGCAAGGACGTCTCGCAGTACGACGGATACTGGCCGTACCAAAAGGCGCTGCAGGACGGGAGAGCGCAGGTGCTGCCGTACAGCACGTCAACGCACACGGTGCGGTACTACATCGACAATGGCAAGGCGTACCACTACACCAACGCATTCAGCATTTGGGGATTCCAAGGCGGCAGTGTTTCGGGCCATTCCACGAATGTTGTCCAAGGTATAACGGCGGGAACCGACCAATATGAGCACGATATTTGGGGTAACAACAAGGCGGTCCGGGACGGTCCTAACATCATGTATAGCTACTAGCGCCCTACTCCTCACCGGCTGCGCCTCGTCGCCCACATCAACACTGTCAAGCGATAATGGAAGCGCTACTCCGACTACGGAGATTACCGGCCGCGAGGACGTTGGAACGTACTGGCTCGGGCTGCCTGTACTCACCGTCAAAGGAAAGGCCAACCTGCGGGTAGTGGGCGTGCGGTTTGCCCACTACCCGAAGACCGGCGTATCCGATCCGCAGTTCTACCGAATCCAATTCGATGGGGCCGACGACGGCGCAATTACGCTGTTCCCCGATGACCAGTTCCGTCAGTTCGGTCACAAGACCAGCGGCCCGTATCTCGGTACGCTTCTCCATCCCGGTGATCCGACTGGTTATGGCGTCGCAAAGATCACCATCAACGAGCCTGGCGCGTACAGAGTCAGTGATGTCATCGTTCGCTACGCCGAACCCGATGGGAGCAGCCGGACTCAGACCTTCCACGTCAACTACGTGATCGGAGCCGATGGCCGGGGCTAGCGGTCACTAACGGGCTGCGACTGTCCGGGAGGCCGCTTCCCCGGAAGCAAGAATGCAGACCGCGCCCGCCCGGTCAAGGGTCCGTTTCGCCGCTGCGCGTCCTTGACCGACCGGCAACGGCCCGCGAACCTGGCAACTACCCGGGAACCGGCGCGGCTGGTTCCGGCGAGTTACGTTGCTGATTCAAGTAAAGGGCGCGCTCCGCGCGCTAACCCGTCCCCGCTCGTGAATGGTTGCATTCGCGAACTGTCAGGAACCGGGAACAATGGTGGCGTGACGCGGATCGCGGTGCTCGGTGGCGGACCCGGCGGCTACGAGGCCGCGCTGGTCGCCGCGCAGCTCGGCGCCGAGGTCGTCGTGGTCGATCGCGACGGCATCGGCGGGGCCTGCGTGCTCGCCGACTGCGTGCCGTCGAAGACGCTGATCGCGACCAGCGAGACCATGACGACGTTCGCCTGCAGCGAGCCGCTCGGGGTGCGGCTGCGCTCCGGCGACCAGGCCGAAGACCAGGTGACGGTCGACCTCGCCGTGGTCAACGCGAGGGTGCGCGCGCTCGCCCTCGCCCAGTCCGTGGACATCGAACGGCGGCTCGCGCGCGAGGGTGTCGAGGTCGTCCAGGGCGCCGGGCGGCTGGTCGGCCCGAACCGGATCGTCGTGCGCACCGGCGACGGCGAGCGCGGCATCGGCGCGGACGTCGTCCTGATCGCGACCGGCGCCGCGCCGCGATCGCTCAAGGGCTCCGAACCCGACGGCGAGCGCATCCTGTCCTGGCAGCAGCTCTACGACCTGCGCGAGTTGCCGTCGGAGCTGATCGTCGTGGGCAGCGGCGTCACCGGCGCGGAGTTCGCCAGCGGGTACGCCGCCCTCGGCTCCAACGTGACGCTCGTGTCCTCGCGCGACCGGGTCATGCCGAGCGAGGACGCCGACGCGGCGCTGCTGCTCGAAGACGTGTTCACCCGACGCGGCATGCGGATCGTCAAGCAGGCCCGCGCGGCGAGCGTCGCGCGGACGGGCGACGGCGTCGTCGTCACCCTCGTCGACGGCCGGACGGTCGAGGGCTCGCACTGCCTGGTCGCGGTCGGCTCGGTGCCGAACACGCACGACATCGGCCTGGACACCGCCGGCGTGATGGTCGACGAAGGCGGTTACATCCGGGTCGACGGCGTCTCCCGCACGTCGGTGCCGGCGGTCTACGCCGCGGGCGACTGCACGGGCGTGCTCCCGCTCGCGTCGGTCGCGGCGATGCAGGGCCGGATCGCGATGTGGCACGCGCTCGGCGAGGCGGTCGCGCCGCTGCGGCGTTCGCACGTCGCCGCGAACGTGTTCACCGATCCGGAGATCGCCACCGTCGGCATCGGGATGGCCGCGGTGGAGGGCGAGCGCGGCGGCGTACAGGAGATCAAGCTGCCGCTCGGGACGAACGCGCGGGCCAAGATGCAGGGCGTGCTCGACGGGTTCGTGAAGCTCTACGCCCGGCCCGGCGTCGGCACGATCCTCGGCGGCGTCATCGTGGCGCCGCGGGCGAGCGAGCTCATCCTGTCGGTGTCGATGGCGGTCGAGCACGGCCTGACGGTCGACCAGCTGGCGCACACGTTCTCGATCTACCCGTCGCTGTCCGGCAGCCTGGTCGAGGCCGCGCGGCAACTGATGAGTCACCCGGCCGATTGACCCGCTCGGCCTAACCCAGGCGGGTCAGTTTGCTCCCGGCGCTGAATCCGGGCCGGATACCCGCCGATGCATGTATTCGTGCGTGTGTCCGGTTGGCGTAGCCGCCTTGCCTCCGTCGTTGCCGTCGCGACCATCGGTACGGTCGTCCAGCTCGGGGTGGCGACGACGGCCGCGCAGGCCACGCCGCTCGGCCCGTTCAGCTGCCTGCCCGCGAACGGCCTGTCCAACGGCACCCTGACGCAGGCCGACCGGCTCATGGCCGGCTATCTCACGATTCCCGGTTACAAAGAGGTCTACATCGGCACCGGCCCGCGCTGGAACTGGGCCGCCAACCCGTTCAAGAACGCGAGCTGGCAGAAGTACTACACCAGCCTCAAGTGGGTCGAACTGCTCACCAGGTGGTACGTCGCCCGCCCCGGCCAGCACCCCGACTACCTCGTCCGCGCGAAGCAGATCGCCAGCGACTGGGCCGCGCAGAACCCGCCCGGCGGCGGACCGGCCGGCGCGGTCGCGTGGGGCGGCATGTACGCGGGCCAGCGCGCCACCGTCTACTCCTGCCTGCACAGCCTCGACAGCTCGTACGGCGTCGCCGCGCTGACCGCGCTCGGCGGCTGGCTCGCGAACTCGACCCACGACCCCGGTGACTGGAACCAGGGCATCGACTACAACATCGGCCTGCTCGCCGCCGGCTGCGTCGTCGGCAACGCGACGTGGGCCGACCACGCCCGCGACCGGCTCATCTCGATGGCGAGCACGACCGTCGACAGTCAAGGTGCCGTCGGCGAGCAGGCGCCGGGCTACGGGATCTACGTGTGGGAGCGGCTCGGGCTGGCCGCGGACAAGATCAACGAATGCCTCGGCGCGTCGAACACCGCGGTGATCGAGAGCCAGCGCTCGAAGCTGCTCGACTTCCTCGCCTGGGCGACCGAGCCCAACGGCGTGCTCAGCGAACTCGGCGACACCGAGCGGACCGCGCTGCCCAGCACGCCGGAGACCACCGGCACCGCGGCCCAGTGGGTCATCACCAACGGCACGTCCGGCAGCCACCCGAGCGCGCTGCACGCGCTGTACACCATCGGCGGCTATGCGTTCGGCCGCAGCAGCTGGGACCCGTTCTCGCCCGGCGCGTACTACACGTTGCGGTTCGGCCCCGGCTGGAAGTTCCACGGCCACGACGACCACCAGTCGCTCACGATGAACGCGTACGGCGAGGAGCTCATCGTCGACTCGGGGCACGACGGCTACATCGCCGACGCCTACCGCAACTACCTGCTCTCGCCCGACGCGCACAGCGTGCTGGCGATGCCGGGCGTCGCGTTCAACAAGTACGCCGCGACCAAGCTGGTCTACTCGAACACCGCGCAGGACTCGTGGCAGTACTACGCGGTGTCGGACACGGCGTACGCGGGCCGCACCCGCACCCGGGACATCCTGATGAACATGGACACGCCGTTCGTGGTCGCGTACGACCGCGGCTCGCGGGTCACCCGCGGCCCGATCCAGCAGCTGTGGCACCTGCCGTACGGCGCGAAGATCGTCAGCCTCGGCCGCAGCGGCGCGACCGCCGTCACCGGCGATGGCAAGGTCGACATCCACCTGCTGCAGGTCTTGCTGCCGGGTCAGGTGCTGCCGGCCGGCGCGACCGGCGTCATCACCGGCCGGACGACGCCGTCGTACCAGGGCTGGGTGTCCCACCACGACAGGCAGCGGCTGCCGGCGCCGGTCGTGGTGATGGCGCGGTCGGCGACGTCCGCGGGCATCTTCTCGATCATGGTGCCGGCTCCGCACGGCACCGCCGTCCGCCTCTCGGTGACGCACGACACCACCGGTCACACGATCCTGGCCATCACCGTCGGCTCGGTGCAGCACGTGATCACGATGACCGGCGGCGGCTTCATGTCCCGCCGCAGCTGAACCGGGACAAGCCGCGCGCGTTGCCCTAAGTGATCTCGCACAGCGTCGCGCCGGACTGGACGGCGGCGCCGACCTCGGCGGTCAGGTGCGTGACGGTGCCGGACTTGTGCGCGGTCAGCGGCTGCTCCATCTTCATCGCCTCGAGGACGACGACGAGGTCGCCCGCCTGCACTGTCGCGCCCTCTTCGACCGCGACCTTCACGATCGTGCCCTGCATCGGCGCGGTCAGCGCGTCGCCGGACGCGGCCGCGGTCCCGCCGGCCGATCGCCGCGCCGGCGCCGGCTTGCGCGCGCGGCCGCTTGACGACGCGCCCGCGGAAAGTCCTTCGGGCAGAACGACTTCAAGCCGCCGGCCGTCGACCTCGACGGTCACCGTGGTTCGGATAGCCGAGTGGTCCGGACTTGCGGTGCCCTCCTCGTATGGCGCGATAGCGCCTCGCCACTCGGTCTCGATCCAGCGGGTGTGCACCGCGAACGGCGTCGTCTCGTCGGCCGGCGCGAACGCCGGATCGTCGAGCACGGCGCGGTGGAACGGCACGAGGGTCGGCATGCCGCCGACCTCCAGTTCGGCGAGCGCGCGCCGGGCCCGCTCGATCGCCTCGGCCCGGCTCTGCCCGGTGACGATCAGCTTGGCCAGCAACGAGTCGAACGCGCCCGGCACCGTGTCGCCCTCGACGTAGCCCGCATCGACCCGGACGCCGGGGCCGGTCGGCCAGCGCAACGCCGTGATCCGGCCCGGTGCGGGCAGGAAGTTGCGCCCCGGATCTTCAGCATTGATGCGGAATTCGAGGCTGTGCCCGCGCGGCGTCGGGTCCGAGCCGCGCAGCCGCTGCCCGTCGGCGATCGCGAACTGTGCCCGGACCAGGTCGACCCCGGTCGTCTCCTCGGTGACCGGGTGCTCGACCTGCAGCCGGGTGTTGACCTCGAGGAACGACACGGTTCCGTCGCGCGCGACCAGGAACTCGCAGGTGCCCGCGCCGACGTAACCGGCCGCCCGCGCGATCGCCTTCGACGCGTCGTAGAGCTGCTGCAACTGGTCGGCGGAAAGGTACGGCGCCGGTGCCTCCTCGATGACCTTCTGGTGCCGACGTTGCAGCGAGCAGTCGCGGGTGCCGACCACGACGACCTCGCCGTAGCGGTCGGCGAGGATCTGCGTCTCGACGTGTCGCGGCTGGTCGAGGTAACGCTCGACGAAGCACTCGCCGCGGCCGAACGCGGCCACCGCTTCGCGCACGGCGCTGTCGTACAGCTCGGGGATCTCGTCGCGGCTGCGGGCGACCTTCAAGCC
>JAICXQ010000105.1 GCA_025980325.1 Frankiales bacterium | reverse complement strand
TGATCTATCGTCGCGCGCATGGCTGAACTCCACGACTTGTCGATGCTCGAGCAGGCCGACGCCGTACGCCGGCGCGAGGTGTCACCGGTCGAGCTGGTCGACCACTACCTCGCCCGCATCGACCGGCTCAACGACACCGTGGGCGCGTTCGTCCACCTGGCACCCGACCAGGCCCGCGCAGCGGCGAAAGACGCCGAGAGTGCGGTGACGAGCGGCGCCGAGCTTCCGCCGCTGCACGGCGTGCCTACCGCGATCAAGGACCTCTACCTGACCGCGGACATGCCCACCGGCTTCGGCACCGGCGCGTTCCCGCCACAGGAGCTCGGCATCGACGAGGCGTTCGTCACCAAGCTCAAGGCCGCCGGCACGATCAGCCTCGGCAAGACCGCGACGCCGGAGTTCGGCGCGCCGTGCTACACCGAGCCCGAAGGCCACAATCCGGCGCGCACGCCGTGGGACCTCGACCGCTCGGCCGGCGGCTCCAGCGGCGGTGCCGGCACGGCGGTCGCGTCCGGTCTGCTGCCGGCGGCGCCGGGCAGCGACGGCGGCGGCTCGATCCGGATCCCGTCGAGCGTCAACGGCCTGTTCGGCATCAAGACCTCGCGCGGGCGGGTCTCGACCGCACCCCTGTCGAGCGAGATCAGCGGTCTGTCGGTGCACGGCCCGCTCGCCCGCACCGTCCGGGATGCGGCCGCGCTGCTCGACGCGATGGCCGGCCCGAGCCCGCAGGACTGGGTCTGGCACGGCCCGCCGGCGAGCGGCTCCTTCCTCGCGGCCTGTGACGACGAGCCGACCGGCTTGCGCATCGGCCGCTACATCACGCCGGCGGTGCCGGGCGCGCAGGTGGCGCCAGAGTGCCAAGCCGCGTATGAACACGCGTCCTCCCTGCTCGAACAGTTGGGTCACCGGGTCGAAGACCACCCAACCTCGTTCGACGACAACGTGATCCCGCTGTTCGAGAACCTGTGGGCAGTGGAGTTTGCGGCGCTGCCTGTGCCTATCGAGACCGAACCGGCGATGCGGCCGCTGACCCGCTGGCTGCGCGAGCGAGGTCGCAAGCTCTCGGCGCTCGACATCTACGCCGCGCTCGGCAGCCTGCGCGGCGTGGCTCGGGCCGAGCTGGAGCGCTCCGCGATCTACGACGCGGTCCTCACCCCCACGCTGGCGCAGCCGCCGGCGAAGGTCGGCCAGCTGCGAAACGACGCCGACCCGGCCCAGGACTTCGAGAACCAGAAGCACTACACCCCGTTCACCGCGCCGTACAACATGTCCGGCCAGCCCGCCGTCTCGATCCCGCTGCACTGGACCGACAGCGGTCTGCCGATCGGTATCCAGCTCGTCGGCCGCCCGGGCGACGAGGTGACGCTGCTGCGGCTCGCGGCGCAGATCGAGGCGGCCGAGCCTTGGGCGCATCGCAAGCCGGCTCTCTGGTAACACCGTCCGGGTGACCACCGGCCCGGACGCCGCCGACCCGGCGCTGGCGGAGCTCGCTGCCGCGCACGGCGTGGCGACCGAGTACCGCGACCAGCGCGACCGCCGCGTCGGCATCCGCGCCGAGTCCGTCGTCGCCGTACTCGCCGCGCTCGGCGTCGACCCGTCGTCGCCGCCACCGGCACCGGACGCGACGCCGCCGATCGTCGTGCTCCGGTCGTCGCAACAGCGCACGCTCTCGTCGATCCGCGGCCGCGCCCGGCTGCTGCTCGAAACCGGCGACAGTCGCGAACTCGACGGCAGTCCTGACGACGGCGTGACCATCCCGGCCGGCCTCCCGCTCGGCTGGCACCGGCTCGACACACCAGACGGCGAGATCCCCGTCGTCGTCGCGCCGGACCGGCTCGCGCCGCCGCCGAAGCGGCAGTGGGGCTGGGCGATTCAGCTGTACGCCGTCGCTTCACGACGCTCGTGGGGACTCGGCGACCTCGCCGACCTCCGGCAGATCGGGCAGTGGTCGGCGGCGCACGGCGCCGGGCTCGTTCTCGTCAATCCGCTGCACGCCGTCGCGCCCGGACTGCCGGTGCAGCCGTCGCCGTACTACCCGTCGAGCCGACGCTGGACGAACCCGCTGTACCTGCGGATCGAGGACACGGCTGCGTACGCCGCCGCGCCGGTCGGCGTCCGCGCCGCCGTCGACGCCATGCGGCCGGTGACCGTCGGCGAACGCATCGACCGCGACGCGGCATGGGCGGCGAAGCAGGCCGCGCTCACGTTGCTGTGGCCGTACGCCGAACGTCCCGACACCGACCGGCTCGACACGGACTTGCGCGACTTCGCGACGTGGTGCGCGATCGCCGAAGGGCTGGGTCGCGATTGGCGTGCATGGCCGGACGAGTATCAGCGGCCGGCTTCCGCGGCGGTGGCGAACGCGCGGCGCGAACTCGCCGACCGCGTCGATTTCCATGCGTGGCAACAACTTTTGCTCGATCAGCAACTCGGCGACGTCCAGCGGGCGTTGACCGCCGACGGGATGGCGGTCGGCGTCGTGCACGACCTCGCGGTCGGGATCGATCCGAGTGGTGCCGACGGGTGGGCCTGGCAGGACGCGTTGGCGCACGGTGCGCGGATCGGCGCGCCACCGGACAGCTTCAACCAGCAAGGCCAGGACTGGGGGATGCCGCCTTGGCATCCGCGCCGGCTCGCCGAACTCGGCTACGCACCGGTGCGCGACATGGTCCGTTCGCTGTTGCGGCATTCCGGCGGCATCCGCATCGATCACGTGCTCGGGTTGTTCCGGTCGTGGTGGATCCCCGCCGGCGGCACGCCGCGCGACGGGACATACGTCTCCTACGACGCCGATGCGTTGCTCGGCATCGTCACTCTCGAAGCCGCGCGGGCCGGTGCGATGGTCATCGGCGAGGACCTCGGCACGCTGCCCCCCGGCGTACGGAAGTCGTTGCGCGATCGCGGGATCCTCGGCACGTCCGTGCTGTGGTTCGAACGCGAGCGGCCGGTCGCGGGCAAGCCCGGCCGGCTCGTGCCGCCGGCGAAGTGGCGGGAGGATGCGGCGGCGAGTGTGACGACGCACGACCTGCCGACCGCGCTCGGGTGGTTGCGCGGCGAGCACGTGCGGGTGCGCGCGAGCCTCGGGCTGCTCGACGATCCCGATGCCGAGTGGGAGTCGTGGCGGCGCGAACGCGACGAGTTGGTCGCGTTGCTGGTGGAGCTCGATCTGGTCGGTGCGGATGCCGACGAAGACGCGCTCGCCCTTGCGTTGCATGCATTTGTCGGCCTGACCCGATGCCGCGTCGTGCTCGCCGCTCCCGCCGACGCGGTCGGCGACGTACGGCAGCCGAACCTGCCCGGTACGACGGACGAGTACCCGAACTGGCGGCTGCCCCTCGCCGACGCGGCCGGGCACGTGATGCTGCTCGACGACCTGCTCGCCGATCCGCGCGTCGCCCGCCTCGCCGCCGTGCTCGCGGCGGCGGTCCGATAGTTTTTGTGGTCGTGAGCACTCGCGCCCGACTTCTCAGCTTGCTCGTCCCGCTGCTCGCCGCGGGGGTTCCGGCGTACGCGCTTGACGACGGCGAGGCACCGGGCAAGCCGCTCGGCACCGGCTTGGTGATCGTCTATTACGTCGTCATCCCGCTGGGCGCGTTCCTGCTCATCGCGTTCTTCTCGACGTTGCCGGCCATGCTGCGCCGCCCGCGCTACCGTCCGGGCCGGCCGTGGCAGCACGATCCGTTGTGGTTCAACGGTCCGGACGACCCCGACCACGCGGTCGCGGCGGCCCGGCCCGGTGTGTCGAAGGGTGGGGCAAGTGCCGAGTGGTGAGGCGTTCACCGCCGACCAGGAACGCGAGATCAGCCGGGCGTGCGCGATCGCGACCAGCGAGACCGGCATTCATCATTCGGTGTACGTCGGTCCGGTCGAAGGCGACGTTCGCGACCACGCCGAGCGGTTGCACGCCGCGCTCGGCCGGCAGGCCGCGAACGCCGTACTCGTCTACGTCGCGCCGGGCGAACGGCAGCTCGAGATCGTGACCGGCAAGTCGTGCGCGCGCCGGGTGACCGACCGCGCCTGCGCGTTGGCGGCGTTGTCGATGACGACCGCGTTCTCCGGTGGCAACCTCGTCGGCGGCATCGTCACCGGCGTGCGCATGCTCTCCGAGTCGGCCGGCCGGGAGCTCAGTCCCGCGCACTGAGCGATACGTGTCGTTGCGGGCGGTCGCGGCCGGACGCGGCTACGTTGTGAGACGTGCGCGCTTCGGAGACACCCATCTTCGCCTCGATGATCAGCGAGCTCGGTCAGGAGCGGGCTGACGCCTTGCGCCGGGTCGCCGAGCTCGGCGGCCTGCTCGCCGACCTCGAAGCCCTGCACGAACCCGACGGCGACGGCGAATGTCCGGCCTGCGCGGCGCCCGCTCCCTGTCTCACGACGTTGCTGCTGCGCGGTGACATCAGCAGCGAGCAGGCATTCGGCGCGTTGCGCGACGCCGAGGTCATCGACCTCGCCCGGGCCGAACGGGATTGCCCGCCGGTGCCGAGCCTGAGCGAACTGCTCGCCCAGCCGACCCGCGGCATGGATCGCTTCTTCGACGCGTTGCTCGGCCTGCCGCCCCGCGCCGACCGCGCCTCGTAAACAGAGCGCAGAGCGCGCCTCTTAACGGTCGCGGGCCTGGGCGCGAAGAGCCCGTGACACTGCGTCGCGGTTCTCGCTGACCAGCCGGCGCAGCGCCGGCACCGGCTGCGCGGTTCGTAGGTAGTCGTCGGTGCGCTCGACCGTCTCCGCGGACACGAGGTGCACCGGGTAGAGGCCGACGGCGATCTGCTGCGCCATCTCACTCGTCCGCTGCTCCCATGCATCGGCGACGATCTCGAAGTACCGATCCCGGTACGGCGCAAGAAGTTCGCGGTGCTCGGGTTGCTGGAAACCGGCGATGACCGCGGCCTGCTCGGCGTTCGGCAGGTCGACGTCGAACACCGCGAGCTGCCAGGCCTCCTCCTTCGCGTCGGCGCTCGGGCGCGCGGCACGCAGTCGCAGCGCATGCCGGCGTCCGGCCGCGGTGTTGTCGCGATCGTTCTCGTTGTCGATCTCGCGGTCGCCGGCCCGGCCGAGCACGACCAGCCGGCCGAGCAGCGACCACCGAAGCTCGGCGTCGACGGCGAGACCGTCGATGGTCTGTTCGCCGCTGAGCAGCCCGGCCAGCAGGTCGAGGTGGGAGTCCGCCAGCGCGTTCACCGCGAACGAACGCGCCGCCGCGAGCTGGATGTCGCTGCCCGGCTCCGCGGCGTACATCAAGTCGTATGCCTTCGCCGCCAGCCGCTGGGTCCGTTCGTGGATGCGGGAAGGATCGCCGAACGGGTCGATCGCGGATCGGCCGAGCCGCAGCAACGTCTGCACCGTCTGGATCTCGGTGTCGCCCTGGATGCCGGCAATCACCAGGTCGACGAAGTCGCCGGCGGCCATCTCGGCGTCACGGGTCATGTCCCACGCGGCCGACCAGCACAGCGCCCGCGGCAGCGAGTCGCGGAACTCGCCGATGTGCTCGATCAAGGTGCGCAGCGATCGCTCGTCGAGACGGATCTTCGAATACGTGTAGTCCTCGTCGTTGACGAGGATGAGGTCCGAGCGGTCCTTGCCGACCAGCGCCGGCACCTCGGTCGCCGCGCCGACGACGTCGAGCTCGGCGGACTCGCGGCGCAGCAGCCCATCGGGACGGAGGTCGTACAGGCCGACCTTGAGCCGGTGCGCGCGCAACGTCGGATGATCCTCGGGCGCTTCCTGCTCGATCGCGAACGACGTGAAGCGGCCTTCGTCGTCGAGTTCGAACCGCGGCCGCAACGTGTTCACGCCCGCGGTTTGCAGCCACTCCTTCGACCACGACGACAGGTCGCGGCCGCTGGATTCGCCGAGCGCGTCGAGCAGATCCTGCAACGTCGTGTTCGCGTACTCGTGCCGGCGGAAGTAACCCCGTACGGCGGCGAAGAACGTGTCGCTGCCGACGTAGTGCACGAGTTGCTTGAGCACCGACGCGCCCTTGGCGTACGTGATGCCGTCGAAGTTGACCTTCACCGCCTCGATGTCGACGATGTCGGCCGCGATCGGGTGCGTCGTCGGCAGTTGATCCTGGCGGTACGCCCACGACTTCTCGACTTCGCAGAACGTCGTCCAGACCGTCGACCAACGGGTCGCGTCCGCGGTCGCGAGCGTCGACACGTACTCCGCGAACGACTCGTTGAGCCACAGGTCGTCCCACCAGCGCATGGTGACGAGGTCGCCGAACCACATGTGCGCCATCTCG
>JAICXQ010000069.1 GCA_025980325.1 Frankiales bacterium | reverse complement strand
TTTTCGCGTACGGCGTAGACGACCGCTTCCATCCGCGAGTGCAGCTGCAGCTTCTCGAGGATGTTGCGAATGTGGTTTTTGACGGTGTTCTCGCTGATGAACAGCTGCTTGGCGATGTCGCGGTTGTTCAGGCCCTTGGCGACCAGGCGCAGGACCTCCATCTCGCGATCGGTGAGCCGCGGCGCGGGGACCTGCTGGCGCTCGTCACCGCGCTTGATCATCGTGGCGAACTCGTTGAGCAGCTTCGAGGCCATCGACGGCGAGATCAGCGACTGCCCGCCGTGCACGGCCCGGATCGCGGCCGCGACCTCTTCGACCGGAATCTCCTTGAGCAGGTAGCCCATCGCGCCGGCTTTGATCGCGTCGTAGAGGTCGGCCTCCTCGTCGCTGATCGTCAACATGATGATCTTGACGCTCGGGACCGCGTCCTTGATCGCGGTGCACGCGTCGATGCCACCGCGCTTGGGCATCCGGACGTCCATCAGCACGATGTCGGGAGTCGTCTCGACGGTCTTCTGGACCGCCTCGGCGCCGTCCTCGGCCTCACCGACGACGTCGATGTCGGGCTCCTGTTCGAGCACCATCTCCAGACCGCGGCGGAACAGCGCATGGTCGTCGACGACGAGCACGCGAATCGGCTCACCGCCGACGGCGGGGCTCGATGCGGCGCCTTCGGGCGTCTCGGTCACTCGTACTCCCACGGTCGGAGGCCTGACGCGCTCATGATGGCACGATCAGCACCCTTGGACCGGCCAGACGCGCTATTCGCCCACCACCGCGCCCAGGTCCGTCGTGACCAGACGGATGACTCCATAGTCGTAGCCCCGACGCCGGTAGACCACGCTGGGCAGGCCCTGGTCGGCGTCGACGAACAGGTAGAAGTCGTGCCCGACCAGCTCCATCTCCAGCAGCGCCTGATCCAGCGTCATGGGCGGAGCGGTGTGCAGCTTCTCCCGGACCAGCAGCGCCGGCTCCTCGTCGGTCGAAGTCTGCGCGTCCGCCGGGCCGGTCCCGTTGACCGAGGAAGTCGCGCCGGACAGGGTCGCGGTCGCCGCCGCGACGGACACCGGGGTGCGGATGCCGTGGTGGATCCGGCGGCGGTCGGCGGCCTTGCGCAACCTGGCCTCCAACCGCGTCGCGGCGAGGTCGAGGGCGGCGTACGGATCCGCCGCCGCCGCCTCGGCGCGCACGACCGGCCCTCGGGTCCGGCAGGTGAGCTCGACCCGCGATCGATGGTCGGCCAAGCGAGGGTTGTGCTCCTCGCAGACCTCTACGTCGATGCGGCTGACCTTGCCGTCGAGCTTGCCGATCTTCGCCAGCTTTTCCTCCGCGTGCCCACGGAAGCGCTCTGCGACCTCGGTGTGCCGGCCCTTCACGACGATGTCCACTCGGCTGCCTCCTCGAAACGGCGGCTGTCCTCCTCAGCACCGTAATGCCCGCCGATGCGGTTGTGCAGCCGGACTCCGTATCCCCGTCCCGCCGGCACCGGGCGGTGGGTGGTGCCGGCCGGTCGCCGCGACCGTCGCCGCGGCAACGACCGTCGCCCCCGCGGCCCGCAGCACGCGCGCCGATTCGGTGAGGCTGACCCCGGTCGTCACGAGATCGTCGACGATGACGACGGTCCGGCCGGCGAGCAATGGGCCGGCGCCGCGGCGCAGTCCGAGCGCGCCGACCGCGTTGGCGGCCCGGGCCCGCGCGTCGAGCCCGGCCGAATCCGCGACCGCGCGAACGTGCCGCAGCGCGCGCACCACCTCCACCGCACGCCCGAGCGCGCGCAGCTCTCGCGCCGCCCGGCCGGCCAGCTCGGCGACGACGTCCGCACCGCGGCGGCGGCATTGGCGGCCCGAGGACGCAACCGGCACGAGGACGAGCGGCGGCGCACCGTGGCGGCCCACGGCGAGCGAGCCGGCGAGCAGCAGTGACCGGGCCAGCGCGGCGCCGAGCGGAGGAGCGAGCGCACGCACGCCGTGCTCCTTGTAGCCGACGATAAGGTCGCGGACCGGGCCGTCGTAGCGCGCGATCGTGGCGACCGCGGGCAGGCCGGGCGGCGCGGGCTCGGGCCTGGTCCAGCCGGCCGGCGCGGTGAGCGGGTGCAGGCAGCGGGCGCAGGCCGGCGCGCCCGGCTCGCCGCAGCCGGCGCACCGGGCCGGCAGGACGAGGTCGACCAGTCCGCGCATGAGTTCGACGATGCCGCCCGCCACGCCACGTGGGACACCCGCGACCCGATCTGTGGACGCAGCGGGTTCTCCACCGGGCGACCGGCGGTCAGTCGGGGTAGGCGGCCTCCGTTGCGCGCCCGACCTCGTGCCAGCCGCCGCCTTCGGACCACAGCGTGCCGCCGGCGGTGACGACCATGAGCGGGCGGCCCGGCGCCGCGACGACATCCACCGGCCGGCCGCCGACGGCGTCGGTGGCGAGCGCTCGGTCGGCGTACCCGTCGACGTCGGTGACGACGAGCCCGCGGGTCGAGCGGCCGGTCAGTACCGTCGCGACCACGTCACCGGCGTCCACCCACGCGACGCCACGCACGTCGACCGCGGTCGGCAGCACGTCGCGGAAACCAGCCAGGACCGGAGCGGACGCCCCCGGCTCGACCCGGCCGACCAGCAGGCGGCCGGCGACGACCGCGGCGACCCGCACGCCGTCCCGGGACAGCCGCAGCGCGCTGACGACTCCCGGTAGCGGCGGGTTCACCGTCACCCGTCGCACCGCGCCGGATCGCAGGACCACGATCACGCGCTGCCGGCTCGCGGTCGTCGCGACGGTGAACACGTTGCCGTCCGGGTCGATGGTCGGCGCGGTCATCCTTGCCGCCGTAAGGCGGTCGACGAGAGCGCCACCGATCGGTCCGGTCGACAGCACCGCGCCCTTGCGGCCGGCCCGGACGACCGCAGCGACGTTCGCCGTCACGGACTCGGCGACGGCGACGATGTCACCGGAGGCCTTCGGTGCGGGCCCGTTGTTGGCGCGGATGCGGCCGTCCGCGACCACCAACGAAGGTCCCGAGACGACCGCGACCGGGTCGTAGCCGGGCCAGTCCGACGTCGTCTGCGCGACGCCGACCTTCGGCAGCGACACCGGCGTGCCGTCGATGAACAGCCGGACCGTCACGACCTCCGGCACCTGGTGCAACGTCCAGACGACGGCCGCCGCCAGCAGGTCGAGCTGCCGCCCCGTCGCCTGGCGAGCCGACGGGCTCAGGTTGACGTCGGCCTCGCCGTTGACGACGGGGACGTTGCCGATCAGCGCAGTACCGGACGGCGCGGTCCCACGGATCGCGGGCGACAGCCAGCGTCCCGGGCCGGCGAGCATCGTGCGGATCAACGCGGTGGCGAAACCCGCCTGCGTCGTCCGCACGAACACCTGCTCCGGCACCAACGCCGTCCCCGTCCGGTTCGGGTAATAGACCCGGGCGAGCCGGATGGACCGCTGCGCGTCGAGCGTCGACAACAACACTCCTGGCGGCAGCCGATCGATGCGCCACTGCCCGTCGACGCGGGCGAGCCCGACGGTCTCGTCGATCGATCCTCGGCTCGGATCGAAGTCGCCGCGTTCGTCGATGGCGCCGGTGCGCACCGCTCGGATCCGTACCGAACGGCTCGTGCCGCTGCCCGACGACGTGGTCTTCAACCCGTCGTACATCGTGATCGAACGGTCGGGATCCCAGCCGCGCGCGGCGATCGTCGACAAGTAGGAACGCGCGATGGCGTAGTCGCCGTCGCCGTTCACCACGGCGCGCAGGAACCCGCCGATGACGTCGTCCGGGCTCATGCCGGATCGCCAGGACGGTGGCAGCGCCTTCACGTCGAAGTCGAACGAATCGTCCGCGCCACCGACCGCGGGCAGTGCGCGACCGAGGTGTACGCCGCCGCTCTGCGGTACGCCGCCGCATCCCGTCACCGCGACGACGGCGAGAAGCGCGAGCCCGCGACCGAACCCGCGGCTAGACACCGGTCGTCTCCCGCCCCGACATCGGCCGTGGCTCCGGCAGATCCGCGCGCTCGTCGGGATCGAGCGGCAATGGTGGCTCGCCGATGTCGACGCCCGGTCGCCACGGCAGCGTCAGCCGGAACACCGAGCCGGCGCCGATCTCGCCCCACGCTTGCAGCCACCCGCCATGCAGCCGGGCGTCTTCCAGGGCGATCGACAGGCCGAGACCGGTGCCGCCGGACGTCCGTGCACGGGCCGGGTCGGCGCGCCAGAACCGCCCGAATACCAACGAAGTTTCGCCGGGCCGGAGCCCGCGGCCACGGTCGCGCACCGTCACACATACTCCGCCGTCGCCGCCGCGCAGGCACACCTCGACCGGTTGGCCGGCGCCGTGTTCGACCGCGTTCACGATCAGGTTGCGCAAGACGCGATCGATCCGCCGCGCGTCGACTTCGACGACGACGGGATCGTCGGGCAGATCGACGGCGAACGAACACTCGCGTCGCGACGCGATCGGCTCGGCGGCTTCGACCGCGCGCCCGACGAGCGAGCGCAGGTCGACCGGCTCTGGATCGAGCACCACCGCGCCGGCATCGTGCCGGCTGATTTCGAGCAGGTCGGAGAGCAATGCTTCGAAGCGGTCCAACTCGTTCTGCAGCAGCTCGGCCGAACGCGCGAGCTCCGGTGTCATCGCGGCCCGCGACTCGTGCAACACGTCGGCGGCCATGCGGATCGTCGTGATCGGCGTACGCAGTTCGTGCGAGACGTCGGCGACGAAACGACGTTGCACGCGCGAAAGCTCGCGCAGCTGCGAGATCTGTTTCTCCACCGTCTCGGCCATCCGGTTGAACGACGACGCAAGACTCGCGAGATCGTCCTCGCCGCGTACGGCCATCCGGTCGCGCAGCCGACCGGCTGCGAGCCGCTCTGCCGTCGCCGCCGCGTACCGCACCGGCCGGACGACTTGTCTGGTGACGACGGCCGCGATCGCGACCAGCAACAACACGAGCAGCAAGCCCGACAGCAACATCGTCCGCTCGACGAGATAGAGCGTCTGCTGTTCCTGCACCATCGGGAACAGGTAGTAGAGCTGGTAGCTCGCGGTACTGCTCGCGACCGTCCCGCCGGCGATGAGCGCCGGCCGATGTCCGGGGCCGACGCTCGTGTATGTCCATGCTTCGTGATTCGAGCGGGTCACGGCCTGACGCAACGCGGCCGGCACGTCCCTCGGTGCGAAGTCGTTGGTCGCCTCCGACTCCGTATCCGGATCGGTCGCCAGCAGCAGCACGTCGTAGGAGTCCGGGGAGCTGCTGCGGTCGCGCAACTCGCTGATGATGACCGACGCGGTGCCGCGCACACTCGCCGCGTTCGCGGTCTGGATCGCGGACAGCTGATCGGTTGCGCGTTGCAGACCGAAATCGAGTTGGGACAACGACGAGCGCTGCTTCGCGTCGAGAACACCACTGCGGATCTGGTGCATCAGCAGGACGCCGAGCAACAACACGACGAGACCCGACAGCAAGAACGTCGTCACTGCAACGCGAGTCTGCAACGACCCGCGCCAGCGATGCAGCACCCGCGCGGTGAGCTCGGCAATCATGGCGGTCCGGCTTTGTAGCCGACCCCCCGTACGGTGACGACGATCTCGGGGCGTTCGGGGTCCCGTTCGATCTTTGCCCGCAGCCGCTGCACGTGCACGTTCACCAGTCGGGTGTCGGCCGCGTGCCGGTAACCCCACACCTGCTCGAGCAGGTGCTCCCGCGTGAACACGTGGCCGGGCTTGCGCGCGAGCGCGGTGAGCAGATCGAACTCCAGCGGCGTGAGGTTGATCGCCTTGCCGTCGCGGGACACCACGTGACCGGCGGTGTCGATGACGAGATCGGCGATCTCGACAGTGTCGGCCGTCGGTATTTCGTTGCGCCGCAGCCGGGCTCGCATCCGGGCCACGAGTTCCTTGGGCTTGAACGGCTTGATGATGTAGTCGTCGGCACCGGACTCGAGCCCGATCACGACGTCGACCGTGTCGCCGCGCGCGGTGAGCATGACGATCGGTGTGCCGCTCTCGGCCCGGATCTGGCGGCACACGTCGATGCCGTCGGTGCCGGGCAGCATCAGGTCGAGCAGGACGAGATCCGGCTTCGTGGCGCGAAACGCGGCCAGCGCCCGGTCGCCGTCGGAGACGAACGACGGCTCGAATCCCTCGGTGCGCAGGACGATGCCGAGCATCTCGGCGAGAGCCGGGTCGTCGTCGACGACGAGCACACGTCCTTTGGGCACGTATCCATGGTCGCATCCGGGCGCCGATCGGGCGCACGATTCGCGCGGCCGTCTGCCAGGATGGCCCGCGCGAGAGGAGGTGGCGGGTGAGCGGGTGGACCGCACCGGAGGGTGCCGAACCGGCCGTGCCCGTCACCCCCGGCGAGACGCAGACCTCGTACGGCCCCGGCTCCGGTCCCGGCTCCGGTCCCGGCTCCGGTCCCGGGCCCGGCTACGGGCCGCCGGGTTACGGGTACGGCTGGCCGGCACCGCCGGCGCGGCCGCCGGCGCCGCGACCGGGCATCGTCCCGCTCCGGCCGCTCGGTCTCGGCGAGCTGCTCGACGGTTCGTTCAGCGCCATCCGCACCGCACCGCTCGCGTCGCTCGGCATCGCCGCTGTGGTCATGCTCGTCAACCAGGCGATCTTCCTGCTGCTGAACTACGCGCTGCTGCAACCCGCCGCGACGAGAGTGGCCGTCGACGGCTCGACCATCGCGGACCCGGCCGGCGTCGCCGCCCGCGCCGGCGTGATCTACATCGTGACCGCGTTCCTGACGTCGATCGAGCTGCTCGTGCTGACCGGTGTCATGGCCGCGATCGTCGGCGAACGCGTCGTCGGCCGGCGGATCACGTTGCGGGAGGCGCGGGCGAAGCTGGGACCGGTTGCCTGGGCGCTGACCCGCGTCGTCGCGATCGTGACTCTGGTGGTCTCGGGCATCGTCGCGGTCGTGCTGGGGCCGGGCATCGCCGTCGCGGCGAGCGGCTCCGACGTCGGCGCCGCCCTGATCGCGATCGGCTTCCCGGTCCTGGTCGTGCCGGTGCTCTATGCCTGGACGACGCTTTCGCTCGCGCCGGCCGCGGTCGTCCTCGAACGCCAAGGTGCGCGGGCCGCGCTGCGCCGATCGCGCAAGCTCGTGCACGGCTCGTGGTGGCGGGTGTTCTGGATCAGCCTGCTGGCCTGGGTGATCGCGGGGCTCGTCGGCTTGGTGCTGTCGTTGCCGTTCGTGATCTTCGGCGGCAGCCTCGGCCCCCTCTTCTCCGACACCCAGAACAACCTCACCTCCTTCTCGTTGCTGATGAGCGCACTCGGCGGCTTCGTCGGCGGAACGTTGGCGCGCCCGTTCCAAAGCGGCGTGTCCGCGCTGCTCTACATCGATCGCCGGATGCGCGCGGAGGGGCTCGACCTGGCGCTGCAACAAGCAGCGAGCGCCGATCCGACGTGACGCCGTACCTCGTCTTCGCCGGCGTTCTCAGCCGAGCCGGTGCCGATCCGGTCAACCGCGACGACGCGCGCCGCAAGGCCCACGCGGAACTGTCGAAGGCGGTCTACCGCAAGTACGACGACTCGTTGGCGGTACGGGTGGTGAAGGCGATCGAGCGTTTCCTCAACCACCTGTTCGACACCGCCTCGTCGCACTCGCCCGGCGGCGGCGCCGGCGCGATCGCGTTGGTCATTCTGGTGGGCGCGATCGTCGCGATCGCGTTCTGGCGGTTGGGTCCGATGGCACGCACGGCACACGTGTCCGCCGACGTGCTGGCGGACACGGCGATGACCGCGTCGGAGCATCGGCGGCGCGCGAGTGCCGCGGCCGACGCCGGCGACTGGAAGACCGCGGTGGTCGAACGCATGCGCGCACTCGCGCGCGCACTGGAAGAGCGCGTGCTGCTCGATCCGCGACCTGGCCGGACCGCCGACGAACTCGCGGCCGAGGCCGGCCGGATGCTGCCCACCGCGCGCGACCTGCTCACCAGCGCGGCGAGCACCTTCGACACCGTCGTGTACGGCGACCGCACCGCCACCGCCGACGACTACGGGACGGTTCGGCGCGCGGACGAGGCCGCGGCGAAAGCGCGGCCGGTCGAGTTGGCCGCCGTATGAGCACGACCCTCACCCACCGCGAGCCCGACCTCGACGAGTCGCCGTACGACGAACCGCCCGGCCCGGACATCCTCGGTCGGTTGCGCCGCGCGCGGGTTCCGGTGCTGGTCGCGTTGCTCGTGATCGCAACCGCGATCGGTCTCGCCGCCGTCGGATCCGCACCGGTGTCCCGACCGCTCGATCCGACCGATGCGTCGCCGGCCGGCGCCCGCGCGCTGGTCGCGTTGCTGCGCCAGCAAGGCATCGACGTCGACGTCGTGCGCAATGTGAGTGCGCTGCGGTCGGCGCCGGACACCACCGTCGTCGTGTCGCTTCCCGAGGTGCTCGGTCCGGACGAGCTCGCCACGTTGTCCGAGAACACGAGCGACCTCGTCCTCGTCGCACCCGAGGACGACGTGTTGTCGTCGCTGTCCGTTCCGGCCCGGGAGTCCGGCGAGATCAGCGAGGACGGCGTCAACCCGAAGTGCGACATGGCGGAGGCACGATCGGCCGGCACCGTGACGGTCGACGGGAGCGTGTACCGGACGACCGGGCCGGCGGTCGCGACGTGCTATCCCGTCGCCGGGCAGCACGCCCTCGTCGTGACGACGACCGCGACCACCGGCCGCTCGATCGCCGTCGTCGGATCCCGCGCGGTGTTCGCCAACGAAACGCTCGACCACGACGGCAACGCCGCGCTCGCGCTCGGCCTGCTGTCCAACCACGGGCGGGTCGACTGGCTGCAACCGGTCGCGCCGACCGCGGCGTCCGGCACCGAACGGCACGGATTGTTCGAACTGTTGCCCGGCCGGTTGTGGTGGGCGTTGCTCGAAGTCGTGGTCGCGCTGGTGCTGTTCGCGGTGAGCCGTGGCCGGCGGCTCGGCCCGCTCGTCACCGAGCCGTTGCCGGTCGTCGTCCGCGCCACCGAAACGGTGGAAGGACGGGCGCGGCTGCTGCGCGGCGCCCGGGCCCGCGGCTCTGGCGCCGACGCGCTGCGCAGGGCGACCCGGCGCCGGCTCGGCACCCGGCTCGGGCTGGGGCCGGCGCCGAGCCAGGCCGCGCTCGTCGAGCGCATCGTCGCTCGCACCGGCCGCGGCGCGACCGACGTCGCCGACCTGCTGTACGGTTCGTCCCCGGTTGACGACCGCACGTTGGTCGCACTCGCCACCGCGCTGGATCGGCTCGAAGAGGAGATGCGCCGGCAGTGACCACACCTCGTCGTACTCGCGCTCGCGGCGTGACCGCGGACGATGCGCGCGCCGCGTTGACAGCGGTCCGGACCGAAGTCGCCAAGGCGGTCGTGGGTCAGGACGCGGTCGTCACCGGGCTGGTCATCGCGTTGCTGTGCCGCGGTCACGTGTTGCTCGAAGGCGTGCCCGGCGTCGCGAAGACGTTGCTCGTCCGCGCGTTGTCGTCGTCGCTGGCGCTCGACACCAAGCGGGTGCAGTTCACCCCCGACCTGATGCCCGGCGACGTCACCGGTTCGCTGGTGTACGACGCGCGCACGGCACGGTTCGAGTTCCACGACGGCCCGGTGTTCACCAACCTCCTGCTGGCCGACGAGATCAACCGCACCCCGCCGAAGACGCAGGCCGCGCTGCTCGAGGCGATGGAGGAACGACAGGTCACCGTCGAGGGCGCGCCGCGGCCGCTGCCCGAGCCGTTCCTCGTCGCGGCGACCCAGAACCCGGTGGAGTACGAAGGCACCTACCGGCTGCCCGAAGCGCAACTGGATCGGTTCTTGATGAAGCTCGTCGTCGGGCTGCCCGAGCGCGACAACGAGATCGAGATCCTGGCGCGCCACCACGAGGGCTTCAATCCGCGCGACCTCGCCGCCGCCGGTGTCGAAGCGGTCGCCGGCCCGGCCGAACTCGACGCCGGGCGCGCCGCCGCCAACGCCATCACCGTGACCCCGGAAGTACTCGGTTACGTCGTCGACCTCTGCCGCGCGACCCGCGCCGCGCCGTCGCTGTCGCTCGGTGTCTCGCCGCGCGGTGCGACGTACCTGCTCGCCGCGGCGAAGGCGTGGGCGTGGCTGTCGGGTCGCGAGTTCCTCACCCCGGACGACGTCAAGGCGTTGGCCCGTCCGGTGCTGCGCCACCGGATCCTGCTGCGGCCGGAAGCCGAGTTGGAAGGCGCGACGACCGACGGCGTCCTCGACGGCGTGCTCGCCGCGGTCCAGGTGCCGCGCTGACGTGGCCCTCACGGGCCGGGTGGGCCTGCTCGCGCTCGTCGCGACGCTGCTCGTGTGGATCGCACCGGACGGCGGCCTGACCGTCGCGTGGGTCGCGGCCGTGCTCGCGGGCGGCATCGTCGTCGACCTCGCGCTGGCGGCGTCACCCCGGACGGTGACGGTACAGCGTTCGCCGGATCCCAGCACCCGGCTCGGCGAGACCGTCGAGTCGACGATCGTGCTGCACAACCGCGGCCGCCGCCGGGCCCGCGGCCGGCTCCGCGACGGTTGGCCGCCGAGCGCGGAGGCACGCCCGCGCGCGGCCGCCGTCGACGTCCGCGCATTCGAACGCCAGCGGGTCGCCATCCGGCTGACACCGCAGCGGCGCGGCGAAACCGCGAGCCGCAAGGTGACGTTGCGACTGGT
This sequence comes from Frankiales bacterium, assembly GCA_025980325.1. Taxonomy (GTDB): domain Bacteria; phylum Actinomycetota; class Actinomycetes; order JAFAQI01; family JAFAQI01; genus BP-197. The sequence goes on along the minus strand of JAICXQ010000069.1, from coordinate 3,364 downwards.
CGGGCCGCTCGGACTCGCGGCCCGACAGCGATCCCGCGAGTGCCCCGGAAGCGTGCGCGTGCTGCCGGCCTTCACCAGCCGGAAACTGTTGCCGGAGAAGCTCAATCGGCTCCGCCAGCTCGACGGCGAAGTGGTCTCGCCGGTACGCGGCCAGGGGACCGAGTTCGACTCGTTGCGCGAGTACGTCGTCGGCGACGATCCGCGGTCGATCGACTGGCGGGCGACCGCGCGCCGCGGCGACGTCGTCGTCCGCACCTGGCGGCCGGAACGCGACCGGCACGTCGTCCTCGTCCTCGACACCGGCCGTACCTCGGCGGCGCGGGTGGCCGGCGCGCCGCGACTGGAAACGGCACTCGATGCGGCGTTGCTCATGACCGCACTCGCCCGGCATGCCGGCGACCGCGTGACGTTGCTCGCGCACGACGTCCGGTTGCGCGCGGCGGTCGATGCGGGTCGCGGCGCGACCGCGCTCGCCACCGTCGTCAATGCGACCGCCGGCTTGCAGCCCGCACTGGTCGAGACCGACATGCCGGCCGTGGTGACGCAGGTGCTCGGCCGGGTCCGGCAACGATCGCTCGTCGTGCTGCTCACCGCGATGGATCCGGCGCCGGCCACGGAAGGGCTGCTGCCGGCAGTGCCGAGCCTGGTCCGGCGGCACGCCGTGCTTGTCGCCTCCATCGCCGATCCGGCCGTCGACGCGATGGCGGCCGGTCGCGGCGACGCCGAAGCCGTGTACGCCGCCGCGGCGGCCGAGGCGACCCAATCGGAACGCGCCGACGTCGCCGCGTCGCTGCGGCGGCGCGGCGTCGACGTACTGGAGGCCGGGCCGGCGACGTTCGCGTCGAAGCTCGCCGACGCCTACCTGGAGCTCAAAGCCTCCGGTGGTCTCTGACCGGAGTCGGCTAGCCCGCGACCGGCGCGACGTCACCGCGCAGGCCGACCTCGAGATCGCCGGTCTCACCGGCTCGAACCGCACGCCGGCCGAGGATCGCGATGTAGCCGAGGAACGCGATCTCGACCACGACACCGATGCCGACCCGCGACCACGTGGGCAACGACGACGGGGTGACGAACGCCTCGATCGCGCCGGAAACGGCGAGTACGGCGACCAGACCGATCGCGATCGTCACGGTCGAACGCCCCTCCTCGGCGAGTGCCTGCGGACGGGACCGCGGGCCGGGATCGATGATCGTCCAGCCGAGCTTGAGCCCGGCACCCGCGGCGATGAAGACGGCGGTGAGCTCGAGCAGGCCGTGCGGCATGATCAGCCCGAAGAACTCGCTCGCACGACCGGCGGCGACCATGTAGCCGCCGATGACGCCGAGGTTCGAGGCGTTGTCGAACAATGCGAACAGCGTGAAGATGCCGAGGGTCAGCCCGCCGACGAGCACCTGCGCGCTGACCCACGCGTTGTTGGTCCACACCTGTGCGGCGAAGTCATGCGCGGGGTGCTCTCGGTAGTAGTGCGCGAAGTCAGAGTTGACGAGTTGGCGAACCTCGTCGGGCGGCAGCAGCGATCGCTGGACTCCCGGATGCGTGTCGATCCAGATACCGAGCGCGAGTGCCACCAGCAACGACCCGATCGCGGCACCGATCCACCAGCCGCGGGTGCGGTAGACGACCGCGGGGAAAGTCGTCGTCGCGAACACCACGACCTGTCGCCATGCCGGCGCATGACTTCCGGCGACGACCGATCGCGACTGCGCGACGAGTCGCGACAACCGGCCGACGAGTTGCGGGTCCGGCGAACGGGTCTGAACGATCGACAGGTGGGTCGCGGTTCGCTGGTAGAGCGAGACGATCTCGGCGACCTCTGCCTCGGCCAGCCGTCTCGGGCGGCCCGCCCTGCGGACGAGCTGTTCGAGACGGGTCCACTCGCCTCGATGTGCCGCGACGAACGCGTCGATGTCCACGGGGCAGACTAACGGCGTGAGCGCATCCGACGCCTACCTCGGGTCCCCGTTCGTCACCGGCGAGGCGGTCGCGCTCGACCTGCGGCCGGCCGGCGTCGCGACCCGCGGGCTCGCGTTCCTCATCGACCTCATGGCGCAGATAACCGTGTCGGTCATCCTGGAGCTGTTGGTGTTCCGGTTCATCGTCGGGGTGGACCCCGCGGCGGCCGCAGCCATCGCCGTCGTGTTGTCGGTCTTGGTGACTCTCGGCTACCCCGTGCTGTTCGAAACGCTGACCCGCGGCCGCACGCCCGGCAAGATGGCGCTCGGATTGCGGGTCGTGCGCGACGACGGCGGGCCCATCCGGTTCCGGCATGCGCTGATGCGCGGGCTGGTCGGCTCGCTGCTGGAAAAGCCCGGCATCTCGTTCGGCACGATCGCGCTGATCACCATGCTGATCAGTCGATCCGGCAAGCGGCTCGGTGACATGGCGGCGGGCACCATCGTCCTTCAGGAACGCATACCCGTGCAGTTCATGCCGCCGCCGGACATGCCGCCGGCGCTCGCCGGCTGGGCGAGCGGGCTCGACCTGTCCGGTGTCGGCGACGACCTCGCGTTGCGGATCCGACAGTTCCTCGCCCGCGCGCACGAACTGAACGGGACGGCGCGCGAGAGCATCGGCTCGGCCCTCGTCGCCGAAGTCGGCAGCCGTACGTCGGCGCCGATCCCGCCCGGCGTACCGGGCTGGGCCTACCTCGCCGCCGTCCTCGCCGAACGGCGCAACCGCGAGATGTCGCGGGTCACGGTCGCGATGCCGCCGCCGGCCCCGTGGGCACCGGAAGCGACGCCGGTCATCGTCGACCCACCGGCGACGCAGCCCGGCACCGACGGCTTCGCGCCGCCGGGCTAGGAATCAGTAGCGGTACGCGTCGGACTTGAACGGGCCGGTGACCGGTACGCCGATGTAGTCGGCCTGGTCCGGGCGCAACGTCGTGAGCTTGACCCCGAGCGCGTCGAGGTGCAGCCGCGCGACCTTCTCGTCGAGATGCTTCGGCAACACATGCACGCCGACCGGGTAGTCCGCGGTCCGGGTGAACAACTCGACCTGCGCGATCGTCTGGTTGGTGAAGCTGTTCGACATGACGAACGACGGGTGCCCGGTCGCGTTGCCGAGGTTGAGCAGCCGGCCTTCCGACAGCACGAGGATCGAATGCCCGTCTCTGCCGTTGCTCGGGGGGAACACCCACTCGTCGACCTGCGGCTTGATGTTGCGCCGCACGACGCCAGGGATCTTCGCCAAGCCGGCCATGTCGATCTCGTTGTCGAAGTGACCGATGTTGCCGACGATGGCGCCTTGCTTCATCCGCGCAATCTGCGCGGCTGTTATGACGCCGCGGTTGCCGGTCGCGGTGACGAATATGTCGGCGGTCTCGACGACGTCGTCTAGCGTCAGCACCTGGTAGCCGTCCATC
>JAICXQ010000082.1 GCA_025980325.1 Frankiales bacterium | reverse complement strand
GCCTGCGCGGCGGCGGCCACCAGCCGGTCGCGCTCGTCTTCGCCCGGCGCCTGCTCGACCGCGACCGCCGGAACGTCCGCCTCGGCCGCGGCGAGCCGCTGCTCGAGCTCGGCCAGCCCGTCGAGGTCGGCCGCGCGGGCCTCGGTCGCGACCCGGATCGCGGCCTCGAGCCGTTCGGCCTCCTCCACCGCGGCCCGGGCGGCGGCACCGAGTTGCCCGAGCCGTTCGGCGACCGCGGCCAGCCGGGCGTCGGATTCATGCAGTGCCGCGAGCGCGTCGTCGGCGTCCTCCTGCGCGCGGCGGGTCTCCTCGGCCGCGGCCGACAGCGCGAACCGCAGCCGGTCGGCCCGGTGCGCCAGCTCCGCGCACTCGCTCTCGGCCTCGGCGAACGCCGCCTGCACCTCGAGGGCGCTCGGCGTGCTCGCCGACCCACCGATCACCCACGCCGCGCCCAGCAGGTCACCGTCGGGCGTGACGGCCCGCAGCCCGGCCGTCGCGGCGACGAGCCCGGTCGCCGTGTCGAGATCGGGTACGACGGCGACCCGGTCGAGCAGCCTGGTCAGCGCCGGCCGGAGCAGCTCGGGCGCGCTCAGCACGTCGACGGCGTACCGGCACCCGTCCGGCAACGACGGCCACGGCCCGCCCTCGTCGTAAGCCGCACCACCCACGACGAGGCCGGCGCGACCGGCGTCGTCGGATTTCAGCAGCGCCAGCGCGGCAGCGGCATCGGCCAGCGAACCGACCGCGACCGCGTCCGCAGCGGCACCGAGCGCGGCGGCGACCGCCGTCTCGTACCCCGCGTCGACCCGGACGACCTCGGCCACGGTGCCGAGCACGCCGGGGAGCCGGTCGCCCGCACCGAGGACCGCGCCGTGGCCGTCCTTGCGGGCCAGCCCGAGCGCGAGCGCGTCGCGACGGGCGGCCGAGGCGCTGCGCCGCCGCTCGACCTCGCGCTCCTCGTCCTGCAATGCGGAGAGCCGCTCCTCGGCCTCGACCAGCGCCGCGGCGAGTGCCTCGTACCGCGCGTCGAGGTCCACCTCGCCGGCGTCGAGGCCGGCCACCTCGCTCTCGACCGCGGTGTACTCCCCGTGCGCCTGCGCGGCCCGGCTGCGGGCCGCCTCGTGCGCGGCGGCGAGCCGTCCGATCTCCTCCTCGGCCGCGACACACCGGCTGCGGCGCGCCGCCACCTCGCCGCGCAGCCGGGCCAGGCCCTCGCGCCGGTCCGCGAGCGCCCGCGCCGCGGCCGCGATGCGCTGCTCCTCGGCCGCGAGCTGCGCCTCGGATTCGGCCCGGCGGGCCTCGGCCCCGGTCAGCGTCGCGCGGTCTTCGGCCGTACGGCGAACGACGTCGTCGTGCTCTCGCCGTACGGCTTCGGCTTCGGCTTCCAGCGCCTCCGGGTCGCGGCCGGCGGTCCCGGCGGCCATCTCGTCGAGCGTGGGCTCGGTGCCGTGCCGGTGCCGTTCTGCCGCGAGCGAGGTGGTGCCGCGGAAACGTTCCCGCAAACCGGCCAGCCGGTACCACGTCTCCTGGGCCCGCGCGAGGCGCGGCATCTGCGCGGCGACGGCGGCTTCCAGTTCGGCCTCGCGCGCCTGTGCCTGCGCGAGGTCAGCCTCGACCTTCGCGCGGCGTGCGAGCAACGCGGTCTCGTCCGCGACTTCCGCCGACAGCGCCGTACGCAACGTGACGAGGTCGTCGGCGAGCAACCGCAGCCGCGCGTCGCGCAGGTCGGCCTGTACGACGGCGGCCCGGCGGGCCACTTCGGCCTGCTGGCCGAGCGGCTTGAGTTGGCGGCGCAACTCGCCGGTGAGGTCCTGCAGGCGGTTGAGGTTGGCCTGCATCGCCTCGAGCTTGCGCAGCGCCTTTTCCTTGCGCTTGCGGTGTTTCAGCACGCCGGCGGCTTCCTCGACGAAGCCGCGGCGCTCCTCCGGCGAAGCATGCAGTACGGCGTCGAGCTGGCCCTGGCCGACGATCACGTGCATCTCGCGGCCGATGCCGGAGTCGGAGAGAAGTTCCTGCACGTCGAGCAGCCGGCACGGGTTGCCGTTGATCGCGTACTCCGACCCGCCGTTGCGGAACATGATCCGCGAGATGGTGACCTCGGTGTAGTCGATCGGCAGCGCGCCGTCGGTGTTGTCGATGGTGAGCACGACCTCGGCCCGGCCGAGCGGCGGGCGGCCGGCCGTGCCGGCGAAGATGACGTCTTCCATCTTCCCGCCGCGCAACGACTTCGCGCCCTGCTCGCCGAGCACCCAGGCGATGGCGTCGACGACGTTGGACTTGCCCGATCCGTTCGGTCCGACCACGCAGGTGATGCCGGGCTCGAACCGCAGCGTCGTCGAGGAGGCGAAGGACTTGAAGCCGCGCAGGGTCAGGCTTTTCAGATGCACCGAAAGGTCTCCGCGACGGGCTCGCTTGCGACGGCGGGGAAGGCCGCCTCCCAACGTAGCGGACCGGGCGGGAAAGGTCCGGTCGACGCCCCGGCCCGGATCCGCGCGACTTCGGAGGGCTGGTGCTCCAAAGGGGCAGCAGCGGGCGGGCAACGAAAAGGGCGCCTCGTCGTGAGGCGCCCTGGGGGAACTGTGCCGGTCAGGCCATGGCGGGTTCGGGGTGCTCGGCTACGCCGTCCGGTACCGCGAGGGTGAGCATGTCGTCGTCGACCGCGAGGCCCTGACGGAGCGCCGCGTTGGCGGCTTCGAGCCGGGCTACCTCGTGCTCGAGGTTGCGGCAATGCTCCCGCAGTCGCCGTACCTCGGAAAGGACCCGCATCTCGGGGCTGACGCCCACATGACCGAAGAGGGCCTTTGCCATACTGCCTCCACGATGAGGGCGGGATCCGCCGCCGCGAGCTACCGGACACGCCGACGACCGGGCCCCGGTTAGGGTGGCGGTCTGGGCCGTGCGGTGTTCTCAGGGTCTCACTGTCCACAGCCTTGGTCAAGACCCAGGTCACGATCGGGTTACGACTATGAGTCGACTCGACGCAACCTGAAACCGGGTCAACGCTCGGCAAACCCGGACAGATCGCCGGCTGCCGGGGCCGACCACCGCTCGACGACACTATCTATTCGACCCGGACGGGCTAACCGTCCGGGCACCCCGCCGGCCGGCGCCCGCAGCAGGTCGAGCAGCTCTTGCGCCGCGGCCCGCTCGCCCTGCGCCACGACCTCGACCCGGCCGTCCTCGGTGTTGCGGGCCCAGCCGGCCAGGCCGAGCTCGAGCGCCCGGGATCGGATCCACCAGCGCATGCCCACGCCCTGCACCCGCCCGCTGACCCAGGCCGTCAGCCGGGCCGGCCCCTCCTGAGGCGATGGGGTCACCATCGGGGATCCCGCGGCGTGCGCTGGCAGCGCGGGCAGCGGTACGACGACCGGTTCATGAACGGCTCCCGGCGGATCGACGCACCGCAGCGCGAGCACGGCTCACCCTCGCGCCCGTAGACCTCGAGCGAGCGCTCGAACCATCCGCTCTCGCCGTTCACCGCGACGTACAGGCTGTCGAACGACGTCCCGCCCGCGCGCAACGCCGCCGCGAACACGTCGTCGACCGCGTCGAAGAGCCGCTCGGCTTCGGCCCGGCGCAACGTGTCCGCGCCCCGGGCGTAGTGCAGCCGGGCCCGCCACAGGGCCTCGTCGGCGTAGATGTTGCCGACGCCGGAGACCAGGGACTGGTCGAGCAGGGCCCGCTTGATCCCGGTACGGCGCCGGCGCAGCCGGTCGAACACCGCGCCGCGGTCGAAGGCGGGATCCAGCGGATCCAGCGCGATGTGCGCGACCGCCGCGGGCACGCCTTCCCCCGCTTCGGCGAGCGCGAGGCCGCCGAAGGTCCGCTGGTCGACGAAGCGCAGCTCCGGCCCGGCGCCGGCGAAGCGGAACCTCGCGCGTAGATGCGGCGGGTCCGGCGTGCCCGCGGCGACCGCGAGGAACTGCCCGCTCATCCCGAGATGTGCCAGCAGCGCGGCGCCGTCGTCGAGGCTGAGCCAGAGGTACTTGCCCCGCCGAGCCGCGGCCTCCACCCGGCGGCCGCGCAGCCGGGCGACGAAGTCGGCCGGCCCGCCGGCGTGGCGCCGTACGGTCCGCGGGCCGAACACCTCGACCGAGGTGATCGTGCGGCCGACCGCGACCGCCTCGAGGCCGCGGCGGACCGTCTCGACCTCGGGAAGTTCCGGCACTATGCCGTTCTACCTGTTCGGGTCGTTCGACCGGTTCGGCGTACCGAGGCTCAGCCGTGCCCACGTTCTTCGTCGGCGCCGTCGTCGTCGTCGTCGGCAGCATCGTCGTTCGCGACCTTGGCGGACAGGGCCGTCCATGCGACCTCGGCCGCCCGCTGCTCGGCTTCCTTCTTGCTCCGGCCCTCGCCGGTGCCCACCTGCCGCCCGCCGACGACGGCGACCGCGCTGAACGTCTTCGCGTGATCCGGCCCGGCCTCGGTCACGTCGTACTCCGGCACACCGAGGGACCGGCCGGCCGCGAGCTCCTGCAGCGAGGTCTTCCAGTCGAGGCCGGCGCCGAGCTTGGCCGCCTGTTCGAGCAGCGCGGCGAACGCGCCGAGCACCCAGGTCCGGGCCACCTCCGCGCCGCCGGCGAGATACAGCGCGCCGATCAGGGCTTCGAGCGCGTCGGCGAGGATCGAGGACTTGTCCCGGCCGCCGCTGCCCTGCTCACCGCGGCCGAGGCGCAGGTACTCACCGACGCCGAGGCCACGCGCGACGCCGGCCAGCGCGCGGGAGTTGACGACGGCGGCGCGCAGCTTCGCCAGCTGGCCTTCGGGCAGGTCGGGGTAACGCAGGTACAGCTCCTCGGTGACGATCAGGCCGAGGACCGCGTCGCCGAGAAATTCCAGCCGTTCGTTGGTCGGCAACCCGCCGTTTTCGTAGGCGAACGAGCGATGCGTGACCGCGCGCTCGGCGAGGTCAGCCGGGATGTCGCCGCCCATCGCGGCGATGAGCTCGGCGAGCTCGCTCACCCGATCCACGCAGCCGTCGCGCCGTCGCCTACAACCCCGCCGTTTCGGACGACGTACTCGGCCGCGTCGCCGACGGTACGGAACGCCTCGAGGTCGGTGTCGGGGATGTGCAGCCGGCGACCGGTGCGCTCGGCCAGTTGTCCCTCGACGATCTCGGCGACCTCGACCAACGCGAGGGAATCGGCCGCGAGCTCGGCCAGCGTCGTCGCCGGCGTGATCGTCTCCGGGTCACGCTCCAGCACCGTCGCGAGCGCATCGCGGACGAGCGCGAACACCTGCTGCCGGCTCACCTGCGCCGACCCCATCCCCGTCGACAGGGATCCCTGCGTCGAACTCACCCCGTGCCCTTCTCTGCAAGCCGTCTAGAGGTAAGCACGGTAAGGCATCGGCGGCGTCACTGACACGCGGAAAGATTCCCGCCGGTCGGTTAGACAGCTACGACCTGGCGGTCGTTGTAGGTCCCGCAGACCGTGCACGCGATATGCGGCAGCTTGGGCTGGCGGCATCGCTTGCAGGCAACCAGGGCAGGCGCGGTGGCCTTCCACTGGCTGCGGCGCGAGCGGGTGTTGCTGCGCGACATCCGGCGCTTCGGAACGGCCACGGGTCAGCTCTCCATCGTTGGTCGGTCGGGTGCGACGCCGCCGAGCGCGGCCCATCGCGGGTCCAGGGTGTCATGGGAATGGTCGGCGCCGAGGTCGGCGAGCTTGCCGCCGCAGCCGGGACACAGGCCGGCGCAGTCGTCCGCGCAGACCGGGTTGAGCGGCAGCGCCAGCACGACCGCGTCGCGCAGCAGCCCGGTCAGGTCGAGCAGGTCGCCGTCGAGGATCGGCGCCTCGGGATCGTCCGGCGCCTGCTCGTAGCCGAACAGCTCCTGCACGTCGACGCACAGGCGCTCGGTCACCGGCTCGAGGCATCGGCCGCACTCGGCGGCGACCGGCGCGTCGGCGGTACCGGTGACGAGCACGCCCTCCATCACGGCTTCCAGCCGCAGGTCGAGCTCGACGTCGGCGCCCTCGGGCACCCGGACGAGTTCGAGTGCCCAATCGGCCGGGGCCGGGACCGTCCGGCGGGCACGGCGCATCGACCCGGGACGGCGGCCGAGCTCGCGAGTGTCGAGCACGAGCGGCGATCGCGGGTCGAGACGGACCGTACGGGAGGCGGACATGGCGACCATCGAGTCTAGCCGAGCGAACGCGCCTCGTTGACTATGACGTTTGCGGCGTTATCGGCGCCTTTCGCGCCTCGACCGTCACCGTCGACAGGAGGCGTCATTCGGGCAGGACGAGGTCGTCGAAGTCGTGCTCCCCCAACGATTCCAGCTCGTGCCGGCCGCTGATCTTCGCCCGGCCCTTCTCGACCGCCTGCAACGTCTTGTGCAGCACGACCTCGAAGTTGGCCAGCTTGCCGTCGACGTAGTCGTCGATCTCGACCTGCATCCGCTCGGCGTCGGTACGCGCGGCGGTGAGCAGGCTGTCGGCCTCGCGGGTCGCTTCCCGCATGACCTCGGTCCGGGCGATCATGCGGGCCCGCTCGGCCTTCGCCGCCTCGATGATCCGGTCGGCCTCGTCACGCCCTTCGGCGACGACGGCGGCGCGGTCTTCGAGCACCTGCCGGGCGTTGGTGAGCTCGGTCGGCAGCATCGACCGCAGCTCGTCGAGATGTGCGAGCACCTCGGCCCGGTTGACGACGCACGATGCCGACATCGGCATCGCGCGTGCGCCTTCGATCAGCGCCGTCAGCTCGTCGAGCTTGGCGTGCACGTCCATCCCGACGAGGTTAGCCCGAGAGTTTCGCTTTGAGCGCGGCGAGAACCGGCGGTGGTACGAGCCGCGACACGTCGCCGCCGTACGTCGCGACTTCCTTGACCAGGCTCGAGGACAGGAAGCTGTACAACGGGTTCGTCGGCATGAACAGCGTCTCGACCTGCGCGAGCGAGTGGTTCATCTGCCCCATTTGCAGCTCGTAGTCGAAATCGCTGACCGCGCGCAGGCCCTTGACGATGACCTGGATGCCGCGGGCTTTGCAGAAGTCGACGAGCAGGCCGTGGAAGCTGTCGACGGTGACGTTCGGCCACTCGGCGACCGATTGGCGGAGCAGGTCGATGCGCTCCTCGGTAGTGAACAGACCCTGCTTGCTCTTGTTGATGAGCACCGCGACGACGACCTCGTCGAAGACCCGGCTCATCCGCTCGATCACGTCGAGATGCCCGTTGGTCACCGGGTCGAAGGAGCCAGGGCAGACGGCGCGCCTCACGGTCGGCGACCGTACCAAAGCGTGCTGTCGCCGTAGCGGCGATCCCGGTCGGCGACGATCCCGGGTGGCCACGCCGGCGGTGCGCCGCGGGAGTCCCGCTCGACGACGACGAGCCCATCCGGGGCGAGCCAGCCGCCCCCGGCCAGCAGTTCGAGTACGCCGTCGGCACTGTCGGCGTACGGCGGATCGACATACACCACGTCGAACGGCGTCGCCGGCTCGTGCAGGAAACGTAGGACGTCGTCGGCCCGGACGACGACGCCGGAAAAGCCAAGCGCCGCAACGTTTTCTCGGGCGCTGTAGACGGCCTTCGGGTCGCGCTCGACGAGGACGACGGCACTCGCACCCCGGCTCGCCGCCTCCAGCCCGACCGCGCCGGAGCCGGCGAACAGGTCGAGGAACGACCGGCCCGACAGGTCGCCGCCGAGCGCAGAGAACAGGCCTTCGCGGACCCGGTCGCTGGTCGGGCGGGTGCTGCGGCCGGCCGGCGTGACCAGCCGGCGGCCACCCGCCGCGCCGCCGATGATTCGTGTCATCCGGCTACGCCTTTTCGAGGTACTCGGCGCGTTCGGTGTCGACGAGTTCGCGCACGGCGGCCCAGAGCGCCGGGTGGTCGGCGAGCAGCGGATCGGCGGCGACGAGTTCGCTCGCCTCGCTGCGCGCGGCCACGATGACGTCCTCGTCGCGCAGCAACTTGAGCAGCCGCAGGCTCGACCGCGCGCCGGACTGCGACGCGCCGAGCACGTCGCCTTCGCGCCGCTGCTCGAGGTCGAGCCGGGCCAGCGCGAAACCGTCGAGCGTGTTCGCGACCCCGTCGACGCGTTCGCGCGCGGGCGTCTCCGCGGCGGCGGTCGTGACCAGCAGGCACAGGCCTTCGTGCGTTCCCCGTCCGATCCGGCCGCGCAGCTGGTGCAACTGCGAAACGCCGAACCGGTCCGCGTCGAGGACCACCATCACGGTCGCGTTCGGCACGTCGACGCCGACTTCGATGACGGTGGTCGCGACGAGTACGTCGATCTCGCCGTTGGTGAACCGGCGCATCACGTCGTCTTTCGCGTCGGCCGGCAGCCGGCCGTGCAGTTGCTCCACCCGTACCGCGGCCAGCGGCCCGTTCGCCAGCATCGGCGCGACGTCGCTCACCGCGGCCGCGGCCGCTCTCTCCTCGTCGGGGTCTTCGCCGTCGTCTTCGGTCGAGTCGGGATCGATGCGCGGGCAGACGACGTAGGCCTGCCGGCCGTTCGCGACCTCTTCGCCGATGCGTTCCCAGACACGGTCGATCCAGTGCGGGTGGTCGACCAACGCGACGACCTGCGTGGCGATCGGCGCCCGGCCGAGCGGAAGCTCCTTGAGCTCCGACGTCTCGAGGTCGCCGTACACCGTCATCGCGACCGTGCGCGGGATCGGCGTCGCGGTCATCACGAGGACGTGTGGCGGCGCGGATCCCTTGGCCCGCAACGCATCTCGCTGCTCGACGCCGAAGCGGTGTTGCTCGTCGACGACGACGAGACCGAGGTCGGCGAACTGCACGTGCTCTTCGAGCAGCGCATGGGTGCCGACGACGATGCCGGCCGCACCGCTCGCGGCGTCGAGGAGGTTCTCCCGCCTGGCCTTCGCGCCCTGCGAACCGGTGAGCAACGCGACGCGAGTCGCGACCTCCGCGGCACCGAGCTCGCCGGCCTGCGCGAGCGGACCAAGCAGCTGCCGCAGGGTCCGAACGTGTTGCTGTGCAAGGACTTCGGTCGGCGCAAGCAACGCGGCCTGCCCGCCGCTGTCCACGACCGCGAGCATCGCGCGCAGCGCGACGACCGTCTTGCCGGAGCCGACCTCGCCTTGCAGCAGCCGGTGCATCGGATGCGAGCGGCCGAGGTCGGCGAGGATGTCGGCGCTGACCTGTTGCTGCCCGGCGGTGAGGACGAACGGCAACCGGCGGTCGAACTCGTCGAGCAGCCCTCCGGCCTTCGGCTGCCGCGGTGTTGCAGGTTGCGACGCGAACATCGCCCGGCTCTGCGCGAGCGCGACCTGCAGGACGAACGCCTCGTCCCACTTCAGCCGCCGCTGCGCCCGCTCCACCTGTGCGAACGAGTCGGGCAGATGGATGAGCCTTAACGCTTCGCGGAGCGGCAGCAGGTCGTGCCGGTTGCGAAGGTCCTCGGGCAGCGGATCCTCGTCGATGTCGACGACCTCGAGCACGATCCGTATCGCCTTCGCGACCCGCCACGACGGCAGCGCCGCGGTCGCGGGATAGACCGGCAACAGGCCGGTCAGCATCGACTCCTCGGCCCCGGCTTCCTCATCGAGCAGTTGCGTCTGCGGGTTGGTCAACTGGCGGCGGCCGTTGAAGCTGCCGACCTTGCCGGCGAACAAACCGCGCTGCCCCGGCCGCAACTGCGACGCGCGCCACGACTGGTTGAAGAACGTCAGCCGCAACTGTGCCCGGCCGTCGGTGACGACGACCTCCACCAACGTGCCGCGGCGGTTGCGCATCTTGCGCGCGTCGACGCGCGCGATCTCGGCCTGCACCGTGACGTACTCGTCCTCGCGCAGATCCGACAGCGGCGTCAGCACTCCGCGTTCGGCGTAGCGGCGCGGGTAGTGGCGCAACAGATCCGCGACGGTGCGCAGGTCGAGACCGGTCTCGAACGCCTTCGCGGTCTTGCCGCCGACGACGTCGCGCAACGGCGACGACAGCGTGGGGTTCACTCGACACCGACCAGCAGCGGGAACAGCGGCTGGCTGCCGTCGAGCGTCACTATCGCGACGACGGGCCGGGTGACGGCGAGATACTCGGCGAGCCCGGCCACGACATCGGCCGTCGCGTCGACACCGCTCACCAACGTGACGAGCTCACCGCCACCGATGAGCAACCGGTCGAGCAGGCCGCGCGCGACCTCGGCCACGTCGTCACCGATGACCGCGACGTCGTCGTCGATCAACCCGAGAATGTCGCCGGCCCGGCACCGCCCGGCGCTGGTCTGTGCGTCACTCGTCGCCCGGGTCACCGCGCCGTACCGGGTCGCCGCCGCGGCCGCGCTCATCGCGACGACGTCGGCGCCGAACCGGCGCGCGGGATCGTGTACGGCGACGGCCGCGAGCCCTTGGACGACCGCGCGGCTCGGCAGGACGGCGACCGTCGTTCCGCCCGACCGCAACACGTCGGCGGCCGCCTCCGCGCGGGAGAGCAGATCCCGGTCGTTCGGCAGCAGCACGACGTGATCCGAGCCGGCCTTGCGCATCGCCGCGACGAGGTCGGCGGTCGAGCAATCCCGCCCTGCGCCTCCCCGTACCACGGCCGCGCCGGCGGCGCGGAACAGTGCGGCGAGGCCCTCGGCCGGGGCGACGGCGACGAGCGCCGGCGCGGCGGCCGGCGCCCGCGGCGGGGCGGCGTCGGCGAACCGGGTCACGCTGATCCGGTAGGGCCGCCCGACCGCGATGCCCGCCTCGATCGCCGCGCCGACGTCGTTGACGTGCACGTGCACGTTGTGCACGCCGCCGCCGCCCGCGACCGCGACCGAGTCGCCGAGCTTCATCAGCGCATCACGCAGCCGGGCGATGGCCGCGTCCGGGGCGTCGAGCAGGTACTGCACCTCGTAGGAGAAACCGGCACTGCCGGACTCGCGCGCCGCGATCGGTGCCGGCGCCGACGACCGCACCCCGGCCGGAGCGCGCCGCTCGCCGGCGACCGCGTCGTGCAGCGCCGAGAGCAGGACGACGAGGCCGCGACCGGCCGCGTCGACCACGCCCGCTTCCCGCAGCACGGTCAGCTGTTCCGGCGTACGGGCCAGCGCCTGCTCGGCCGCGGCGACCGCAGCGGCCATCACGGCGAGGACATCCGCGCCCTCGGCGGCCCGGGCACCGCGCGCGGCCGCGTGCGCGACGGTCAGCACCGTGCCTTCGACCGGCCGCGCCACGGCTGCGGTCGCGCCGGCGGCGGCCGCGGCGAGCCCACGCCGTACGTCGGTCGCGGCGGCCGCGTCGAGACCGCGCCAGTCCTCGGCGAGCGCGTGCAGGTAGCGG
>JAICXQ010000023.1 GCA_025980325.1 Frankiales bacterium | reverse complement strand
CGGCGAACGGGTGCTCCCGGTCGGTGTGACCCACGTCGTCGACGGCTGGCAACCGGTGTGCGGCGAGCCTCGGGTCCGCTTCGTCTTTCCCGGCTGCACGCTCGACGAGGCGGCGGAGATCTGCCCGGTGTGCACCAAGACCGCGGTACGACGGGTGCCCCGGCAGCGCCGCGCCCCGTCGACCGCGACCGGCTAGGAAAAACATTTCGGACATAACCGCTCAAGTTGTCCGGCAAGGCTGCCGATGCAGGTGCGGTGAGGGCGGTTCCCGGTCAGTCGCGCGCAGTCGCGCGCCGTCCCTTGGCGCTCGCGACCCTGACTCTCGGGTTCCTCGTGGCGTCCGCTCCGATGGCGCAAGCTTCGGTTCACCTCAAGGCGCAGCCGCCGGCACCGGCGCACAAGACCCATGCGAGCACGCAAGGCCAGCAGCAGAGCTCGACCAACAGCCCCGCTCACACGTCGCCGACGAGCACTGCGACGAGTGCTTCGCCGCACGCCGTTACGGCGTCGTCCGCGCCGTGGCGGGCCGGCGGATCGAGCGCCGCCCACCGGCACGTGCCGGGGCAGTCCGATTCGATCCCGCCGAAGCCCAAGCCGAAGCCGAAGCCTTCCGCGAGCCAGGCGGCGGTCACGGGCGCGCACTCGACCTGGCAGAGCGACGACAGCGGTCGGGTCGATCGCGGCGTCGTCCGCGCGTTCACCACCGACCTCAAGAAGGCCGGTCAGTCGGCCGGTTTTCCCGCGTTGCTGGTCGGGGTGATGATCGCGTTCCTGCTGGTGCAGCACCGGCTCGACCGCCGCGACGTCAAGCTCTCGCAGGCCGACTGGGTGAGCGATCAGGGGCTGGAGTTCAGCGCCCCGACGACTCGGCGTTGACCGCGCTCTGCCGCGGTGCCGGCAGGCTGCGTACGACTGCCCGCGCATCGTCCGCGCTGGTCTCCTCTGCCGCGTGCTTCGGCACCAGGTAGTCGGAGAGGCCCTGCGCCGAAACCGGCCGGCCGAAGAAGTAACCCTGTGCCTCGTCGCAGCCCATCTCGGTCAGCTTGTTGAGCTGGCGTTCGGTCTCGACGCCTTCGGCCGTGACCCGCAGGCCGAGGCCGTGCGCCATCGCGATCGTGGCCGCGACGATCGTCGTCGCCGGACCGTCGCTTTGCAGTTGCGCGACGAACGACTGGTCGATCTTCACCTCGTCGATCGGCAACGTGTTCAGCCGGCTCAGCGACGAGTAGCCGGTGCCGAAGTCGTCGACCGACAGCCGCATGCCGAGTGCGCGCATCTGGCACAGCGTCGCGACCGTCTCCGAACGGTCTTCCATCAGCAGGCTCTCGGTGATCTCCAGGATGATGCGGTTCGGTGCGACGCCGGCGTGGAACAGCTCGCGAGCGAGCGCGGCCCCGATGCCGGGTTCCATGACCAACCGGCCGCTGATGTTGATCGCGACCGCGAGGCCCTCGGTCTCGGGTTGGTCGTCCCACTGCCGCAACTGCGCGCACGCCTCGCGGACCACCCAGAGCGACAGCGGCACGATCATGCCGGTCTGCTCGGCGACCGGGATGAACTCGGCCGGCGACACGTTGCCGCGGGTCGGATGCGTCCACCGCAGCAACGCTTCGACCGACGGTGCGAGGCCGGTCCGCAGGTCGACAATCGGTTGGAATTGAAGGGAAAACTCATGTTCCGCAAGGGCGCGATGCAGGTCGCTCTCGAGCGCGAGACGGGCCACCATCTGGCTCTGCATGTTGTCGTGGAACAGCGTGATGGCGCGGCTGCGGGTGCCCTTGCTGGTGTACATCGCGAGGTCGGCCTGCCGGAGCAGATCGACGGTGCGCTGCTCCGGGCTCGGCACCGGCCCGCCGTCGTGGACCGCGATGCCGCCGCTCGCGCGGACGCTCACGGTGCGGCCGCAGAGCGTGAACGGCGCCTTGAGCTGACCGAGGAATCGTTCGGCGACCCGGCCGGCGTCCTTGCCGCTGACATCGGCGAGCAGGATGGCGAACTCGTCGCCGCCGAAACGCGCGACGACGTCGTCGGCGCGACTACCGGTCGTCAACCGCGCGGCGACCGCGACGAGTAGTTCGTCGCCGACGGCGTGCCCCAACGTGTCGTTGACGGTCTTGAAGTCGTCGAGGTCGATGAACAGCACCGCGAGGCAGCGCCCCGCGCCGACCATCTCTTGCAGCTTCGTCGTAAAGGTCTGCCGGTTGGCAAGGCCGGTGAGGTCGTCTTCGGAGACCCGGCGCTCGAGTTCGCGGGTCAGTTCGCCGTGCACCTCGGCGACTTCGCTCGCCTGCTGCTGCTGGTTCGACAACAACGCGACGACACTCGCGTCCGCCGCTTTCGCGTACCGGACGAGAACGGCGACGACCGCGCTGACCGACAGGAAGAAGACGAACTCGGCCAGCCAGCTCTTGACCCCCAGGGAGTCGGGCTGGCCGGGCAGGATCGAGCTCAGCGGACCGGCGGCGACGGCCGACAGCAACGACGTCACGATCGCGCCGCGCAGGCCGAACCGCCCGGCCGCGATCAGCGTCGGGATCAGCAGCCAGTAGTGCAGGTGCCCGATGCCCTCGTGCACATACGCGGGCAACAGCCACCCGAGCGCGAGCGTGGCGACGACGAGCACGGACATGAGCTCGGTGCTCGGCCGGCTGGCCCACGTGAGCACGCGCGGCGCTGCTGGCACGTCGTGGTTCTGCGTCTGCATGCTCACCCCCAGACAACGGTCGGTATCGATGACCTTCGGCTCTAAGGTGACGGTGCTGTTGCGGCGATTGGGTGCCAGCACGTAGTCACATGTGGCCAGATCGGCGTGATCAATACGTGTCGTCAGCGCATCCGGAACGGTCGCGGCGGCGGGGCGAGATCGGCCCGCGGGCACGAGGCGAGGGTGAGCCCGCCGAGCCCGAGTGCTTCGTCGCACAACGCCTCGACGGTCCAGCCGGCCGCCGTACCTTCGCGGGTGATGGTGGCGCGGAACAACGTGATCTCGTAGCGCGTCGGGACGCCGTACGCGATCTGGATCGTGCCCATCAGCTCGGAGCCGCCGTGGTCGGTGGCGTCGGAGTCCCACGGCACGTCGAAACGTCGCCACACGTTGGGTTCGACGTCCCAAAGGCCGCCGATGCGGACATCCCGCAGCGCGAGCTGCATCAGTACGGAGCGCGCGGCTTCTTCGGGGATGACGGCAGCAGGGCGGATGACCTGCGTGACGGAGCCTTCGTCTTGCGTCTCCGCGACGAGTTGATCGAGCAGATCCATGGCAAGGCCTTTCGTCTCGTCCTACGTGATCGGCAGGACGAAACGTCCGACGAATAGTTCTTTCCGGCGACTTCGTTGGTAGTGCCCGGCTACGCAGGAACCCGCTAGTGCCCGGCCAGCTCCTCGCCGACCGCGACGAATGCTTCGTGCAGCGCGTCGCGCCAATGCGCCATTTCCGGCAATCCGGTCGCTCGCCAGCGCCGGTCCGACAGGACGCTGTACGCGGGTCGCGGGGCCGGCCGCGGGAACGCGTCGGTCGTCGTCGGTTCGACCCGCGCCGGGTCGAGCCCGAGCTCGGCGAAGACGGCGCGGGCGAAGACGAACCACGATGCTTCGCCGGCGCTGGTGCAGTGGTAGATGCCCGGCGGCGCATTGGACACCCCGAGTGCGACGAGGCCGCGGGCGAGATGCAGCGACCACGTCGGCGCACCGACCTGGTCGTCGACGACGCTCACCGTGTCGCGCTCGCGCGAGAGCCGCGCCATCGTCTTCACGAAGTTGCCGCCGACCGCGCCGTAGATCCATGCGGTCCGCACGACGAAGGCGTCCGCGCCGCTCGACAGCACGGCGCGCTCGCCGGCCGCCTTCGACCGGCCGTACGCCGAGCGCGGGGCGACCGGCGTGTCCTCGTCGTACGGCGTCGACGCGCGGCCGGCGAAGACGTAGTCGGTGGAGACGTGCACGAGCCGCGCGCCGTGATCCGCGCACCACCGCGCGAGCAGATCCGGGCCGTCCGCGTTGACGAGGAACGCCGTCTCCTCGTCGTCTTCGGCGGCGTCGACGGCGGTGTACGCCGCACAGTTCACGACGACGTCGGGCCGGGCGTCGTCGAGCACCGACTGGACGCTGTCGGGCGATGCGACGTCGAGCGCGGTCCGGTCGCAGCCGAGCACCTCTTCGTCGTACATCGAGAGCACGCCGACGACGTCGGTGCCGACGGCACCGGCCGCACCGGTGACGAGCCAGCGCGTCACCGCGGTCTCACGAGTGGTCGGCTTGCTTCAGCGGTCGCCACCACGACGCGTTGTCGCGGTACCACTGCACCGTCTGCGCCAGTCCGTCGGCGAACTCGACCCGCGGTTCGTAGCCCAGCTCGTCGCGGATCTTGTCGTCGGACAGGGAGTAGCGGCGGTCGTGGCCCTTGCGATCCTCGACATAGGTGACGTAGGCGTCCCAGTCCCGATCCGTCGCGGCGAGCAACGTCGCGGTGAGCTCGCGGTTGGTCATCTCGACCCCGCCGCCGATGTTGTAGATCTCGCCCGCCCGGCCGCCTTCGACGACGAGTTGGATGCCGCGGCAGTGGTCATCGACGTGCAGCCAGTCGCGGATGTTGAGCCCGTCGCCGTAGAGCGGCACCGGCTTGCCGTCGAGCAGGTTCGTGACGAACAGCGGGATGACCTTCTCCGGATATTGATAAGGCCCGTAGTTGTTGGTGCAGCGCGTGATCGAGACGTTGAGCTTGTGGGTCACGAAGTAGCTGCGCGCGATCAGGTCGCCGCCGGCTTTCGCGGCCGAGTACGGCGAGTTCGGCAACAGCGGATCGGTCTCGCGGAAGCTGCCTTCGGCGATCGAGCCGTACACCTCGTCGGTGCTCACCTGCACGACTCGCGGCACCCCGGCGCGTAGGGAAGCGTCGAGCAATGTCTGCACGCCGACGACGTTCGTCGTGACGAAGTCGGCCGCGCCGTGAATGGAGCGGTCGACGTGCGATTCGGCGGCGAAGTTCACGACGACGTCGTGACCGGGCAGTACGTCGTCGAGCAGGGACCCGTCGAGGATGTCGCCGTGCACGAACCGGTACCCCGGCAACGCAGCGACCGCCTCGAGGTTCGCGAGGTTGCCGGCGTAGGTGAGCTTGTCGAAGACCGTGACCGTCGCGTCCTCGAAACCCGGGTAGCCGCCGGTCAGCATCGTGCGGACGTAATGCGAGCCGATGAAGCCGGCCCCGCCGGTCACGAACACGCGCATGGGGGACAGCCTAGGAGGGTCCGGCGAAACGGCTAGCGTCTCCGTCGTGAAGGGCATCATCCTCGCCGGCGGGACCGGCAGCCGGCTCTGGCCGATCACCGTCGCAGTGAGCAAGCAGCTGATGCCTGTCTACGACAAGCCGATGATCTATTACCCCTTGTCGACGCTGATGCTGGCCGGCATCCGCGACATCCTCGTCATCACCACGCCGGACGACGAATCCGCGTTCGCCCGGCTGCTCGGCGACGGCAGCCAATGGGGCCTCGCGATCTCCTACGCCGTGCAGCCGCGGCCGGAGGGTCTCGCGCAGGCGTTCACGATCGGCGCCGAGTTCGTCGGCAGCGAGCCGGTGTCGCTCATCCTCGGCGACAACATCTTCTACGGCAGCGGCCTCGGCATGCAGTTGCAGAACTGCACCAACCCCGAGGGCGGGCACATCTTCGGTTATCAGGTCGCGGATCCCACGTCGTACGGCGTCGTAGAGTTCGACGGCAGCGGACGCGCGGTCTCGATCGAGGAGAAGCCGGCCGAGCCGCGCAGCAGTTACGCCGTGCCGGGGCTCTATTTCTACGCCAACGACGTCGTCGCGATCGCGCGCGAGCTGCGGCCGAGCGCGCGCGGCGAGCTCGAGATCACGGCGGTCAACGACGTGTACCTCCGGCAGGGCCGTCTGCAGGTGAACGTGCTGCCGCGCGGCACCGCGTGGCTCGACACCGGAACGTTCGCGACGTTGATCCAGGCGGCCGAATTCGTCCGCGTCGTCGAGGAACGCCAGGGCCTGAAGATCTCCTGCCCGGAGGAGATCGCGTGGCGCAACGGCTGGATCGACGACGACCTGCTCGAAAAGCACGCCGACGCACTGACCAAGAGCGGGTACGGCGGCTACCTGCGCGGCCTGCTCGCCCAGCGCTAGACAGCTCACCGCTAGCCAACCCTTCCTGCCGGGCAAGGGTGATTGCGGGCATCCCCTCGAAAAGCGCCCGGAGGTGCCCATGTCCGTCGTCCTGTACGTGATCCTCGCCATCGTCGTCGTACTACTGGTGGCTGCGGTACTCGCCGCGATCAGCATGTTCCGCCGGCGCGAACTGCGCCGCCGCTTCGGCGGCGAGTACGACCGCGCGGTCGAGACGGCAGGCGGCCGCAGGGCGGGCGAGCGCGAGCTTCGGGCCCGCGCGGATCGCCGACGTCAACTCGACATCACGCCACTCGATCCGGCCGCCGCGGCGAGGTACCGCGACGAGTGGACCGCCGTACAGGCCCGGTTCGTCGACGCGCCGGCAGAATCCGTGTCACAGGCACATGCGTTGGTCACGACGGTGATGGCCGAGCGCGGCTATCCGGTCAACGACAAGGACGAGCGCGCGTCGATGCTGTCGGTCGACCACGCCGACGTCATGGATCACTACCGCGCCGGCATGGACGTCGAAGACCGGTGGCGACGTTCCGGGTCGGCGAACACCGAAGCATTGCGACAGGCCATGCAGCACTACCGTGACGTGTTCGACCGCGTCGTCGGCGAGACCACGAGCGAGCGCGGCGACGTCTATCCGGCGGAAACTACGGCCCGGGACGAACGAGTACGTACAACACCAGCACGCCGGCGAACAGCACGGTAAGCACGACGGTCGACGTCCGCAGCCGGCGCAGCGGCCCACCGAACGGGAAGCGGCGCGCTTTCACCGTGCCGCCTTCATTGCGCCGCCGGCTCGACGTCGGCAGTCGCAAGACCGGGGCCGACGGTGAGTCCTTCGGCGCGGAACGCGAGTGCGATCCGCGCGCGCAACGCGCGGCCGACGTCGAACTGCCGGCCGGGTAGCGTGCGCGCGACGACGCGCACCTGAAGCTCGTCGACGGTCAGGCTCTCGACGCCCATGACCGACGGCACGTCGAGCAGCAGCGGCCGCAGCTCCCGGTCGGCATACGCGGCCACGCCGACGTCGTGCAGCACCTCGGTGGCCCGCGAGATGTCGGCGGTGCTCGGCACCGGTACGTCGATGACCGCGCGGGCCCAGTCGCGCGAGAGGTTGGTGGCGTGCACGATCTGCCCGTTCGGCACGATGACGACCTCGCCGTTGGCCGAGCGCAACCGGGTGATGCGCAGCGTGACTTCTTCGACCGTTCCGGTGACCTGCGCGGTCGAGCCGAGCGGCGCGATCCGGACGACGTCGCCGAAGCCGTACTGCCGCTCGGCAATTAAGAAGAAGCCGGCCAGGATGTCCTGCACGATCCGCTGCGCGCCGAAGCCGAGGGCGACGCCGGCGACGGTGGCCGGTGCGACCAGACCCGCAAGGGGCACGCCGAACCGCTGCACGACCAGCACCGTCGCGATGCAGTAGATCAGCACGATGGTCACCCACGTGACGACCTGGGCGACCGCGTGCCGATGCTTCTCCGCCTCGGATCGCACCAACGCGTCGCCGCCGGTCGCTTCGGCGTCGATCCGCGCGATCACCTTCGCGCTGATCCAGCCGACGAAGCGGGCCAGCAGGATCGCCCCGATGACGTAGAGAACGATCAGCGGCAGGTCGGAGCGGGCCCAGCGGTCGATGTCGGACAGCGGCGCGACAGCAAGAGTCATCGCCGTCCAGTGTCCCGTATGCGGTGTCCCGCAGCCGTCAGGCCAGGCGGAACCAGACCTGCTTGCCGTTCCTGGTACGACGAACACCCCAGTCGGTCGCGAGGTGCTGGACCAGCAGGAGACCTCGCCCGCTGTGCCGGCGATGGTCGATCCGGCGGGTGCGTGGCAGCGTCGGGTTGGCGTCGTCGACCGCGACGACGATGCCGGATCGGTCGAGGTCGATCTGCAGTCGAATCGGCGCGTTTCCGTGCTTCACCGCGTTGGTGACGACCTCGGACACCAGCAGCATCGCGTCGTCGACCAGATGCGCGAACGGCGCGGCACAGGCTGCGCGGACCGACTCGCGCGCCGTCGACGGAGCGCACCGGTCCGCCGCGAGAACTTGCTCTACGTGGGTCACCGGTGCCCTGCTCACCATGTCGATGTTCACGTCGATACATCCGGCCCTACCCGGCCGGGTTCGAGCGGCTACCTCCGCGGCCGCTAGATGAGCCTCGCGACCCCGCCACGGGGATGGCGACTGTGGTTGCCCGTCAGGCGGGATAGAGCACGAGCAACGCCATGTCGTCGCGCCGCGCGCCGCCGGCGAAGCTCAGGACCGCGCCGAGCAGCTCGTCGGCCAGTGCTTCCGCGTCGGTTGCGTCGCTGGTCGCGAGGACGTCGGCGATCAGGTCGCCGGCCATCTCGCCGGTCTCCGGACTGCGAACGTCGGTCAGCCCGTCGGTGTAGAGCACCAACACGTTCCCGGTCGCGAGCGAGAGGTGATCCTCGTGCCACTGGCCCCGTTCGAGCAGCCCGACCGCTGTGCCGGGACGGCCTACCGGACGCACCGCACGATCCGCGGTCCGCAGCAACGGCAACGGGTGGCCGCCGAGCGACAAGGTCACGTGCGTCACCATCTGCTCCGGGCGCAGGACGAGGTGCGCGACGGTCATGTACCGGTCCTGCCGCTCGTCCGCGAGCACCGCGTCGTTGAGTTCGGCGAGCACCGACGACGGCGATCCCGACCGGCGCGACGCGGCCCGGATCGTGTGCCGGGCGAGTGCGGTCAGCGACGCGGCTTCGACACCCTTGCCGGACACGTCACCGATCGAGAGCCCGTACGTGTGCTGGTCGCCGCGGCGGAACACGTCGTAGAAGTCGCCGCCGACGACGGCGCCGTCGTCGAGTGGCTGGTAGCGCGCGGCGATGCGCAGGCCGGGCACGGTCGGCAGTTGCGCCGGCAGCAAGGTGCGCTGCAAGGTCTGCGCGGTCTCGATCGACGTGTCGTACAGGCGGGCGCGTTCGAGGGTCGACCCGACCTGTTGCGCGACGGTTTCGAGGAACGACTGGTCGGTGAGAGCGGCCGCCTCCCCGTTCGGCCAGCTGAAGCCGAGCGCGCCGACCGTCTGCCCGTGGCCGAACAGCGGCAGCGCGACGTGCACGCGGTTGTCGGTCGACGGCAACTCGGGATAGCGCGCGGCGAGATCCTCGTCGTCGGTGATGACGACCGGCTCGCCCGTGCGCACCGCCTCGGCCGCAGGCAGCGGATCGTCGAGCCCGAACGACGAGTACCGCGAGACGACCGCGGCGCCGTAACCGACCGCGTCCTGGACGTGCAGGATCCGCCGGTCCGGCGACAGCGAGGCGATCATCGCGGCCTCGGCCCGCACGGCGCTGGCGCCCGTCGTCACCGCGACCCGGGCGACCTCCGCGACGGTCTGCGCGCGGGCGAGCCGGGCGGTCACCGCTTGCAGGCGGGCCAGCCGGTCGGCCGCGCCGGTCGGGTTGCCTGGCGGGGCAGCACCAGGGTCGCCGGGCGCGGTCGCCGAGGGGTACGCCGTGGCCGGCGCGGGCTGGGTCGGCAGACCACTCATGGGATGAATTTCACCATCGCGTGGCATATCTCGCCAGACCGTCAGCTAGCTAACCAAAAAGTAAGGGTGCAACAGACGACCCCCGGGGGCTCCTGCCGTACGGCAGGGCCAGCTGGACAAGGCTGGCACCCGGGGGCCTGGTGTCTGTCTGGTATTCGCCGTACGCCGTCTCACTCTGCGCGCTGACGCAGCGACGGCGGCGTGGGGCTCACACCGAGTCCGGAGACGGCGACTAGCGGACAGTCACCTCACGTGTCCTATGGCTATACAAAACCGGACCACCTCCCTTCTCGTGTGCGTCCAAGATACGCGCGGCTAGCGTGATCGTCGTGGACATTTCCGGGTTGCCGATCGCGGGCGCGTGGATGCTCACGCCCAGGCAGTTCGCCGACGACCGCGGCACTTTTCTGGAATGGTTTCGCGCCGACCACCTGCAAGCCGCGACCGGATTGCCCTTCGCCGTCCGCCAGGCCAACCACAGCGTCTCCGCGCGCGGGGTCGTGCGCGGCGTGCACTTCGCCGACATGCCGCCGGGGCAGGCGAAACTGGTCTACTGCCCGCGCGGCGCCGTCCTCGACGTCATCGTCGACATCCGCGCCGGCTCGCCGACGTACGGCGAGCACACGACGGTCCGGCTCGACGACGTCGACCGCCGCGCCGTGTACATCGCGGAGGGGCTCGGCCACGCGTTCGTCGCGCTGGAGGACGGCACCTCGGTCACGTACCTGTGCTCCACGACGTACGACCCGTCGGCCGAGCACGGTGTGAACCCGCTCGACCCGGCCTTGGCGCTGCCCTGGCCGATCCCGGCCGGCGAGCTGCGGCTGTCGCCGAAGGACGAGGCGGCGCCGAGCCTCGCCGAGGCCCACGCCGCCGGGTTGTTGCCGGCGTACGCCGACTGCCCGCACTGACTAGCAACGGCCGTGTCCGTTCGGCCGATGCGCGGGCCACTCAACCCGGACCAGAAAGCCATGGTCACGCAGGGTAAGGGCCGTCGCCAGGTCGGGATATCTGCCGATTCGGATGCCCGGCGAGGCATCGATCCCACGGTGGACTAGTCCGATCGAGCTACCGAAGACAGTCACGAGTCGTCATGACCGCAAGTGTCTAGTCAGACGACCCTGTGTAGTGGCTCGTATACGGAGGGTTCCACTCATGGCTTTGACACTGACCCACCGCCGCTCCAGCACCAGCGCGCTCGTCACCCTGGCCGCGGCGTTCAGCTGGCTCGTCGCCGCACCCACTGCGGGTGGTACGGCGCACAGCCCGCTCACCGCCGTCGTCGACCCGGCCCTGCGGGCGGCGCACGGCACGGTCGGTGTCATCGTCAGTGGCACTCGCGCGGTCGAGTCCGCCGTCGTCCGCGAGGGCGGGTCGATCACCCACGACCTGCCGATCATCAACGGGTTCTCCGCCAAGGTGCCGGCGAGCGACATCCCGCTGATCAGCCGGATGCCGGGTGTCACCGCGGTCACCCTGGACCGCGCCGCGCGAGTGCAGAGCACCCCAGGGTCGACGAACAACATCCCGAGCGTCTACAAGCAGGTCGTTCGCGGCGACAAGCTGGCGAAGTCCGGCGGCGACGGGACGGGTGTCACGGTCGCGCTCATCGACACCGGCGTGACCCCGCTGCCTGACATCGCGAACTCGCTCGTGACGGTCACGACCGATCCGCTCGGCCAGGTCAGCGCGCAGTGCATCAACATGACCGACGAGCCGACCTGCAACGACAGCTATGGGCACGGCACGTTCATGGCCGGCATCATCGCCGGCAACGGTGCGGCGTCGGCCGGCAAGTACGTCGGCATGGCGCCGAATGCCAAGGTGCTCTCGGTCAAGATCGCCGGCGCGACCGGCGCATCCGACGTCAGCACGATCATCGCGGCGATCCAGTGGGTCGTGTCGTTCAAGGCGCAGTACGGCATCGACGTGCTGAACCTCTCGCTGGGCACCGACTCGACGCAGAGTTACTCGGTCGACCCGCTGGACTACGCGGTCGAGCGCGCATGGCAGTCGGGCATCGTCGTCAACGTCGCGGCGTCCAACCGTGGCCCGTCGTCCGCCACCATCTCCGACCCGGCGAACGACCCGTTCGTCGTCACGGTCGGCGCGATCGACGACAAGGGCACTGCTGGTTTCGGTGACGACGTGCTGCCGAACTTCACCAGCCGCGGGCCGACGAGTGACGGCATGGCCAAGCCGGACGTCGTCGCGCCGGGTGCGCACATCGTGTCGCTCGCGGCGCCGGGTGCTTCGATCACGACGCAGTTCCCGCCGTCGATGGCGGCGCCGTACCGTCGCGGTTCGGGTACGTCGATGGCGACCGCGGTCGTCAGCGGTCTGGTGGCGCAGATGCTGTCGCTGCAGCCGGCGCTGACACCGGACCGGGTGAAGTACGAGCTCATGTCCACCGCACACCCGGATGCGTCGAGCGACGTGATGGCCGTCGGGTCGGGCGTCGTCGACGGCTCGGCCGCCCTGGCCGCCGCGCCGGGCCTGGCGAACGTCGGCGTCCCGCCGTCGACCGGCACCGGTTCGATCGCGGCCAGCCGCGGGACGATCGGCGTGCAGCTCGACGACTCGGCGAACACGGTGCTCAACGGCTCGACCAACCTGACCGCGCAACTCACCACCTGGGACCCGACGACGCTCAGCGGGCCCTGGACCGGCGGGTCGTGGTTCGGCGGTTCGTGGTTCGGCGGCTCGTGGTTCGGTGGATCCTGGTTCGGCGGTTCGTGGTTCGGCGGTTCGTGGTTCGGGGGAAGCTGGTTCGGCCAGCCGGACTCGACCGAGGACTACGGCGGAAGTTGGTTCGGCGGTTCGTGGTTCGGGGCGTGGGATCAGTAACTGATCGACTAACGGACAGCTCGGGGGAGTCTTAGTGAGGTTGAAGGCGTACGTCGCCGCGGTCGCGATGGTCGCGGCTGCGGTGGCGGCTGTCGCGGCCTTCGCCGTGCCGATGCGCGCGGGCGCGCCGATCTACGCGCTCGTGCTGCTCGGCGGGTTGATCGCGACCACCGAGGCCGTACAGGTTCGCTTCTATCACCGTGACGAAGTCGACGCGATCAACGTCATGGAAGGCGTGCTGTTGCCGCTGCTCGCGGTGACGCGCGGCTGGCCGTTGGTCGTGACCGCAGCGGTCGCCGTGCTCGCCGGCGATCTGTTGCGGCGCAACAACGTGCTCAAGTCGGTCTTCAACGTCAGCCAATGGGTGCTGGCCGTCTCGCTCGGCAGCCTCGTGTTCCACGCGATGCGATCGGGGTCGCTGCCGTCGGCGGCGGGCGTCGGCGCGTTGGTGTTGGCGGTGCTCGTGATGAGCGCCGTGAACATCGTCGCGATGGCCGGCGTGCTCACGGTCGCGGCCGGCAAGCGCGATGCGAACAAAGGCCTCGCGTTGTCCGGCCACGTGGTCGGCATCGCCGCGTCGCTGGTCATCGGCGTGTGCCTCACCGCGACGTACCGGTGGACTCCGTGGACGCTCGCGATCGGTTTCCTGCTCATCGCCGGCATGCACCTGACCGGCCGCTCGTATGCCGCCGTACGGGCCGACCGGGCGCGACTGGAAGGACTGCAACGCGCAACACATGCACTAGCAGCATCGCTGGAACCGGTCGACGCGATCCCGGTGTTCCTGGCCGAGGCGCGGATCGGTTTCGAGGTACGTGCGGTGCAGCTCGTGCTGTTCGGTGAGCGCGGTACGACGGTGCACACATGCGCCGGACCGGTCGACGGCGAGGATGTCGCGACGTACTCGGTGTCGGTGCAGCCGCACGCGTTGGCGGACGTTCTCGCGGACAGCCTGTACGAGCCCGCGCACCTGAGCGCGGTCGGCGATGCGTCCGCGGCGGCGCGCGAGCTGGCCGCGATCGGGCACCAGCGTGCGTTGGCCGCGCCGTTGCGCAGTGGCGGCGAGACGATCGGCATGTTGTTGCTGTTCGATCACACGGGGATGGAAGGCTTCGAGACCGGCGAGCTCACGATCGCGGCCGCGTTGTCGCGCGAGCTGGTCGGCTTCCTGCAGCGGGTCGAGTTGCTGGCGGCGGTCGAGGGCGAACGGCGCAAGCTCACCGACATCCTGGAGAGCACGAGCGACGGCATCCTGACGATCGGGGCCGACGGAACTCTTACGTCGTGGAACGCCGGTCTTGCCGCGTCGACCGGTTACACCGCGGACGAGATGGTCGGCACCCGGCACTTCGGTCTGCTGCGGCCGCGGGACGCGGCCGGCCGCGACGTGCTGATCGAGCGGTGGGTCGAGCAGATCGACTCCTCGACGGGGATGCCGCAGGAACTCCAGGTCGTGTCGTCGGCCGGGCAGACGGTGTGGCTGTCGTGTTCCTACAGCCGGATTGCCGGTGGTGAGGACACCGGCGACGTGCTCGTCGTCGTAGCGCGCAACATCACGCAGGCCCGCGAGCTGGAGCGGTTGAAGGACGACTTCGTCGCGGTGGTGTCGCACGAGCTGCGGACGCCGTTGGTGCCGATCAAGGGCTGGGCGCAGACGTTGTTGAACCGTGGCGACCGGTTGTCGGACGACCAGCGCCGCACGGCGGTGCAGTCGATCCTGGCGCAGGCGCAGAAGCTCGAGTCGCTGGTGCTGAACATCCTCGAAGCGTCGCGGATCGAGGCCGGTCGCGCGGACGGCGACGGCATCGCGGACGTCGGCGCGGTCGTCGTACGGATCGTCGAGGACTCGCTCGCGTCGCGTCCCGATCGAGTGGTGCGGCTGCGACCGGCGGCGGTGCCGTGCAACGTGCGCGGATCGGCGGTGTGGGTCGAGCGCGCGGTGTCGAACCTGTTGGCGAACGCGATCAAATACTCGCCGGACGACGAGCCGGTCGACGTCGCGATTTCGGTCGACGGCGACGCGGTGCTGGTGTCGGTGACCGACCGCGGGCCGGGGATCGCGGCCGATGCGCAGGAGCGGATCTTCGAACGGTTCGAGCGGTTGGAGGAGACGCGCAAGCAGACCGGCACGGGGTTGGGTCTGTACATCACCCGGCGGCTGGCGCGGGCGATGGGCGGCGAAGTGACGGTGTCGTCGGTGCCCGGCGCGGGTTCGACGTTCGTGTTGCGATTGCCGGTCGCGCCGGTGGGTTCGGTGCCGACCTCGGTGGATGCGACCGGTTCGGCGATGCCGGAGCAGCGCTCGAAGCTACGCGCCGCGAACGTGGTGAACCTGCGCTAGCTGACTGCGTCCCGGTATCATAGCAGTTGGCGGCGCGCAAGGGCCTTGTACCTGCTGTGCGATGCCGGCATTCTCTCGCGAGACATCCTCGGGAGGGAACCCAGTGACGAAAATCCTAGCCGCAATAGCCGCCCTCGCGCCTGCTCTAATGATTCTGCCAGCGCCGTCCGCATCCGCGGACTCCGTATGCGCACCGGTCACCATCGACGGTCAGCTGGTGTGTCAAGACTTGACGCCTGTGGAGCAGGCCATCGCGAACGCGGAAGCTACTGCGTTGGCCGACGCAGCCACCGCGGAAGGGATCGCGCTGGGTGTCGTGGACACCGTGCTGTCGCCGCTTGACCCTGAAGCTCGGTACTCGCAGGAGCAGGCCCAATGTGCAACGTCGGTTCCGCACGATTCTCGCAACCTCATTGCTGTGGACGCGGTGACGGTGGACAACGAGGGTCCTACTTCTCAGTGGTCGCAGTATCCGGAATGCAGCGGTAGCGAAGTCACGGTTCCGCCAGTCGGTACGGTGCCCGGCCCGACACAGCATGTACACGTGCCGCAGGTGTGCCTCACGACGACCGATACCTGTGTGGGTCCCGTAGATCAGGACGTCCAGCTACCTGCTGAACCGAATCCGACGGTCTGCACGCAGCCTGAGCACATCGACTACACGCCCTTTAGTTCTCAGCACTGGTATCGCGTGTACGAGGGCCCGATCAGTTGCGTTTCTGTGCTGCAATAAAGGTCCGAGGTGGCGAGTAGGTCACGACTCCCGGATCATTCGAGTGCCGGGCGTGCGTATCTGCGGCCTAAGCCCGACGTCGCTACGCTCGGGCTGTGCCGGCCGGAGATCAACCTGCGTGGCATGAGCATCTACGGGCGCGGGGCTATCGGCTGACGCCTCAACGTCAGCTTGTCCTTGAGGCCGTCACCTCGCTCGGCCACGCGACACCGGACGAGATCGCTGACCGCGTCCGGGCAACGGCGAGCGGGGTCAACATCTCGACCGTCTACCGGACCCTTGAACTGCTCGAAGAGCTCGGCCTCGTCACCCACACGCACCTCGGCCACGGCGCCCCGACGTACCACGCCGCCGATGACAATGACCATTTACATCTGGTCTGCCGTGAGTGCGGGGGAATAGCCGAAGTATCCCCGGCTGTTCTCGAAACGGCGGTTGGCGTGATCGCCGCCGAGCACGGCTTCACGGTGGATGTCGGACATTTCGCGATCTTCGGCGTATGTGCTAGCTGCGGCGCGCCGAACGCCTAACTTCACGTGCAGCGTCACCTTTGGCGTCGTACGGTCGTTGACTGAGCGCGAAACAGAACCGCTCGACCGAATGAAAATAGGTCGAAATCGGACAGCAGGAGGGCCGCTAAGCGCGGCGAAGTAGTACTACAACGGGGGACGAGCAGTACCACCGAACGGAGATCGTTTCATGCGCCACGTGCTACGCCGCAGTGCCGTCATCGTCGCGAGCAGCGCCGTCATCCTCAGTGGCGCGCCCCTGCTCGACTCCGCACTTGCGGCGTCGACCCTGACCCAGTCCTCGGTCACCCCTACCAACGGGCAAACGGTCACCGACAGCCATCCACCGATCAGCGCGAGTTACACAGACGGCGGGAACGCGGCCACTCTGGACTCGTCTTCGACGATCACGGTGACTGGTGGCCCGACAACTGTCGCGTGCGACAGCAACGGCACCGTGAGCGGCAACACGATCACGTGCAACTATCCCTCCGCGACGCTTCTCCAGGCCGGTACATACACGATCACCGTTCATGCGATCGAGGCGTCGAATACGGCTAACACCTCGGACAACACGTCGACCTTTACGGTGAACGTGCCGTCCCGTAGCTCATCGTCGCCGACTGCGAACTCCAGGGTCGCATCAATTTCCGGCGGCAAGGTCACGGTGACGTTCAATCAGGCCGTCGATAAGGATCACTCGACCATTTCGGTGCAGCAGATCGCCGATCGAAATGCAGACGACACCTTCACTCCCGACACCCACACACCTCTCACCGGCGCAACCACATTCAGTGGCGGGTCGATGCTCGACGCCAACTCCAACCCGACGATTGAGTTCACGCCTGATGACTCGTCACTGGCGTTCGGCATCTACCAGGTGTCCAGTGACGTATTCGGTGTGATTGCTCCGAGCACACCCGGCAGCGCTTCGACGGAAAACCCCAAGGCACAGGCGAAGGACGTCTTTACCTTCACCTTGGACGACAAGCCTCTTCCGCCGCCGCCGGCGCCGCCCTCACCCACGAATCTGCAGGAATCGCCGAACCCGGTTACGCACGCGACCATGATGACCGTGACCTTCTCGGGGAACGGCACGCCCGGTAACACGATCGTTGTCGATGCGACCGATGGCTCGAACCACCACTACAACAACTCAGGTACGAACAACAGCGGACCGCTCACGGTACCGACCTGTCCAAGCACCACGAGCTGCCCCTGGTCGAAGGTGTTCGATTACACGAACTCGGGTCTGAACGAGGGCACGATTAACTGGACCGCGACCGAGACGGCTGCGCAGAACTCGACAGCGTTCTCTGGGTCCTCCGTTCCGGCGAACGGACCGTCGTTCACCAAGGACATTCAGGCACCGGCGAACCCGCACGTTGCCGGCACCTTCAGTCCGTCGAACTCGACAGAGTTGACGGTGACCGGAGGCAGCGACGATACCGTCGATCACTACACGCTTGACATCCAGGACAGCGCGAGTCCAACGCATCACAAGATCGATGAGACTCTCACAAAGGCGCCTGGTGGCGGCGTTGCCGCTGATGGAACGATCGACCATCAGGTCGACGTGTCGAGCCTCGATGACGGTCAGCTGACGTTGACGCTCGTCGCCTACGACGCGGACCTCAACAGCGCGCCCGCGCCTATCGCCAACGTGAACAAGGCCGTCGGTCTCGTGCTGGAGTTCAACGACAGCTTCTTCAAGCAGGTCAACAACGACACACCGTCATTCCCGACTGTGTTGAACCGGCAAAACCACGCCGTGCAGAAGCCGGCCCAGATTGCCATCGAGTTCTCCAACCCGATCACGCTCACTCGTCATGACACGAGCGCACTCAACAACACGCCGAACTTCAACAGTGGCGGGCATGACATCCCGGCGGCAGAGCCCTCGTTTGTCGAGGTTTTCCCGGACGGGTCAACCGGCAACTCGTTCGAGGGAACGCAGTCGATTTCGACAACCGATCCTCGTCAGTTGCTCGTAACCCCGCCGGCCGGTTTCGCCGACGGTGGCTACAAGCTGCACATCTCTCTTTGGCAGGCCAATCAGTGCGACTGGTCCGATACGTCGGTCCCACCAGGTGGGGCTCCGAACTTCAACCCGGCTCCTTGTGCATCCCAGTGGACGTACGACGACTGGATTTACGTGCCGAGTACGACGACGCCGTTCACCTTCACCGTCGACTCCGTGTCGCCGGCGACGCCGACGATCTCGACCCTTCCTGAAGGTACGATCGACGGCTCGAACGTCGGCGACGTGTTGATCCGGGGCACCGCGGCGGGCGCATCGACGGTGAATCTCACTGCCAAGTCCAGCGGCGGCGGCTCGGTGCTTGTTCTGCACGGCGGCCAGCCGGTTCCCGTTGACAGCAACGGCAACTGGCAGGACGAGGAGAGCAACAGCTCCTTCGCCGCCATGCCGGACGGTACGATCACGATCAGCGCCACGGCTGCCGACGCGGCCCAAAACATGAGTCCGACCAGCACCGACACCGTGAGCCTCGCGGCGCGACCGAGCATTCCGCGGTCGCTCGCAGTGTCGGTGACTGACAGCAGCTTCACCTTGCGTTGGCAGGTGCCGTCGTACGACGGATATCCGGCGGTGAACGGCAACTCAACCAGCCACATCACCGGCTACCGCTACACCTACCAGGACACCACCAACGGTGCGGTCGACACGTCGGTGCACACCGTCAGCGTCGCCAACGCGGCGGCGACCTCGGTGACGCAGGCGGGTCTTGTCACCGGCCACTCGTACGCGGTCACGTTGTGCGCGATCAACAACATCAACCCGACCGGCCCGTGCAACACGATCAACACGACCGCGATTCCGGCGTTCGTGACGAAGCTGACGGCGGGTATCAGCCACAGCATCGTGGTGTACGGCAACCCGATCACGCTGTCGGGCAAGTTGACCCGCGCCGACACCGGTCTGGGCCTTTCGACCCAGCCGTTGAAGGTCACGCCTCGCTACGACAACGGCACGACCGGCACCGTCATCCACATCAACACGAACACCAGCGGCGGCTGGTCGGTGACGATCTCCAAGCCGGCGAAGAACGCGCTCTACGTCGTGACCTTCAACGACACGCATGCCAACCCGCTCTACCAGCCGGCGAACGCGTCAGTGCGGTCGCTGATCAAGGTGTCGCTGCGGATCGACAAGGTGACCGCGAGGTCGTCCTCGCACACGAGCCCGGTCACCATCGCGGGTCACATCTCGCCGAACGAGAGCGGCCGCACGGTGTTCATCTACGCCCGGTCCGCGAGCGCCAGCCGCTACCAGCGCATCGGTGCGGTGAAGATCGGCTCACGGTCGACGTGGTCGTTCATCCACACGTTCGGCCGCGGCAAGTTCTACGTGGTCGCGTTCTTCGGAAGCCAGAACGGAGTCGTCGGCGCTAACAGCCAGACGGTGACGATCACCCGAAGCTAGTCAGACACCAGCAACCCAACGAAGGCCCCGGACGGCGAAAGCCCGGGGCCTTCGTCTTACTTTGGCGCCATAACGACGGATCTTGGGTTCGCGTCATCCGAGCAAATTGTGACGAACAGTCCAGAGTCGGGCGGAGGTGCCTTGACGCGCTTGAGGCCGTTTGCTGCGATTCGTCGGACTCATTCCGTCGGCGTTGCACCGGCATTGCCCCTGCCCGGTTGAGCATCACCGGTAATCGAAAAGGCACGGAGCCCAGCATGCAGTCTTCACACGTCACGCGACCCTCACGATCGTTTCCGAACTGGCGTCCGTCGGGCGCTGCGTGTGCAGTCGCGACGCTCTTCGCGGCGGCACTCGTGCCAGCGTTCGGCGTGCCCTCCGCCGCAGCGGACGCGCCGACAGTGTTCGCGACTCCCGGCGACTTCGCTTACACCGTTCCGGATGGCGTTACGGCGCTTGGCGTCGTCGTCGCCGGTGCGGTTGGCGGCAGCGCGGAACAGTCCAGCGGTTTGCCCGGGAGAGGGGCAGTTGTTTACGGGATCGTCGATGTGACGCCTGGGACGACGTGGGGGATCGATATAGCGGGCTTCGCGCCGCTCGGCGGATCCCCGGGTCGTTTCGGTCCCGCCCAGCTATTCGACAGCAATGCCGGTGGCGCCAGCAGCGTGCTGGTTGCGCCGACCGGTAACGGCGTCATCATCGCGGGCGGCGGCGGTGGCGCCGGCGGCGGTACCCCCGCCACCGGACCTACTCCGGCTGTGCGAGGCGGCAATGGTGGTGACGCCGGCAGCCCGGCGTCAGATGCAACAGCCCTGACCGGCTCGGGGCAGGTGTTTCTCGGAGCGGACGGTTCTTCCGGATACGGCAACCTCATAGCTGGTCACTGTGCGGACGGCGGCGGTCAGGGCGGCTTTGAAGCAAGTGGCGGTGCCGGCGGAACCTTCTCAGGGCCTGGCTGTGGGACAGGCGGCGGCGCTGGGCTCGGTGGCAACGGAGGCCCCGGGGGCTCCGGAGTCGTCGCAACCGGTGGCGGGGGCGGCGGGGGCGGCGGTGGCGGCGGTGGAGGCGCTGGCGGGGACGTGTCAGGAGGCGGTGGTGGTGGCGGTTCAACCGTCGTGGCTGCGTCGGTGACGTCGGTGGCCGTAAGCGCAACGAATGCCGCACAGGGATTTGTGTCCATTACGCCTTTGAGCTCCGATCCGGGTGGTTTTCAAGAGCTGCCACCGACGAGCAACGCGTCGTCGACATGCAAGGCCAACGGCGGCGCCGTCGTGGTCGACACCACGACTGCCGGCGTGCACACATTCCTGTACACCTACGAGCCAAATCCCGCCGCGCCAGGCAACGTCGACGTCTGCTTCCGAGTTGACAGCGGCGGCACCGGCGTGGGCGGCATGTTCGAAGTTACGCCCACTCAACCGACGGTTGACGTGTCCGGGGTTACACCGCCGACCATCACGCCACCGACCGTTACACCGCCGACCGTCGGCGCGTTGCCGACCACGGACAACCATGCCGACTATTGCGGGTCGCCACCTGCGGGCTCGGCTCCCGACGTCTTGACCACTCCCCATCCCCTGTCGTCCGGGACGCTCGCGGGCGGCGTGACGTGGATGGTCGATGCGTACTCGGACGGGACATCGGCGGCCTGGCTATGCGTCCAGCTCGGCTCGCTCGTCAGCACTCGGGTCGTGGTCTCCGTTCCGACGCTGGGGATCACTCCACCTTCGGTGACGCTTCCGTCGGTCGGAACGCCGTCGGTCGGAGTCACGCCGGGCATCGATGTGACCTTCGCTCCTGACGCCGGCACCCCGTAGGTGCTGGAAGGCGCGGCAACGTAAAACCCCGTAAAAGCAGGACAAAGGCCCCGGATGGCGAAAGCTTTCCGGGGCCTTCGTCTTGCTGCTGAGGGTCGTGCCGACACCGGTCAAACGGCGCAACCTCGATGCGGCTCGCTCGTTGTGCTGATGACGACTCATGCACGCTTCACCCAGAGGAGCTCTCGCCATGATCAGCCGCTCCCGCCGCGCGGTCACGTTCGGCCTTGCCGCAACTGCCCTCGCCGCCGCCGTCGTACCCGCCGCGGCCGCCACCAGGGCGAAGCCGAAGCCGCCGCCGCCGTTGACGATCTATCCCAGCACGACGACCTGCCCGCAGGGCAGCGGCAGCGCGACGTACGCCCTCGACACCGCCCCTGGCGACCCCAAGAACGACTGCCTCGCCTTCATCCTCGGTGTCAGCGGCGGCAAGCCGGCCGGCCCGCGCGCCGACGAGGACTACATCGCGACCAACCACGCGAAGGTCAAGCTGGCCAAGTCCGGCTCGATCACCGGCAACATCGGCATCAAGGCGACCGCCTTCGAGGTCCCCAACAAGGCCGTCGGGTACGCCGACGTCACCCTCACGATGACTATCAACGGGATCGAGGTCGGCTCGATCGAGAAGTCCGGCCCGATCACCCCCACCGCGGACCTGCCCGTGCAGTTCAGCTGGGCCATTCCGAGGGCGCTGCAGGGCAAGAAGATCGGCGCGATGGACATGCTCGTCCACTGGAACGTCGCGGCCGGCTTCACCTTCGTCGACGTCAACGCGGCCAGCCTCAAGATCCCGCGGAGCTAATGCCCGTTACGACCGACCGCTTTCGACGTAAGTAACCGGTATGTGACGGACCTGAACCGCCCTGGCGGGCAGGTGCAAGATGTGTCATTCTCGAATACAACCCCCATATCGCCTGGGCGTAGGCCCCGCGCGCTCTTCGTCAGGGAGAAAACTCGATGGCCGACATCGCCCCCGCCGACTCGGTGGACGCCCAGGACGCCCCTCAAGGGCGCCGTTCGCCGAAGCAGCTGTTCACCGCAGCTCAGGTCGCCACTGTGGCCTGGGCCCGTGACCGTAAGCGCAAGAACGCGGCGAAGGGGCGCAAGAAGGGCTTCAACAAGGCCCTCGTGGCGCTGCTCGCGGTGCTGCTGGCGACCTTCTTCATCCTGCTGAACTGGATCTTCTCCGCCCCGACGCCGGGCTCGAACGTCTCGCTGAACCTGCTGGCGCAGTACTCCGCCGCCCACCAGGTCCAGGACGCGACCTTCCTCGACCAGGACACGCGCATCGTCGGCGACCTCATCGACGCCGACGGCAGCAGCGTGACGAAGTTCTACACCGACTACTCCGGCAACTCCGGCGTCGAGGCCACGCTGATCAAGCAGCTCGTCGACAACGGGGCCAAGGTCGACATCGACAAGCAGAGCAACAAGGAGACCGGGCGCCTGGTGGCGACCTTCCTCGTCCCGCTGATGATCCTCGCCACCGTGTTCGCCCTTCTCCTCGCTCCCGGCGGGCGCAGCGGCGGCGGCATCGGTGACGTCACCGACTTCAGCCAGATGAAGAAGGGCCGGGTCGGCAAGAGGGTCTCCAAGGTCACCTTCGAAGACGCCGGCGGTGTCGACGAGGCCATCACCGAACTCCGTGAGGTCGTCGACTACCTGAAGGACCCGTCGAAGTACGAGGCGCTCGGCGCTGCGCCGCCGAAGGGCCTGCTGCTGTTCGGGCCGCCCGGGTGTGGCAAGACGCTGCTCGCGAAGGCCGTCGCCGGTGAGGCCGAGGTTCCGTTCTTCTCCGTCGCCGGTGCCGAGTTCGTCGAGGCGCTGGTCGGTGTCGGTGCCGCCCGTGTCCGCGACCTGTTCGCCCGCGTCCGCGCCGCCGCGCCGGCCATCGTCTTCATCGACGAGCTCGACGCCGCCGGCCGCAAGCGTGGCGGTGGCGGCAGCAGCGGTGGTTCGGACGAGCGCGAGCAGACCCTCAACCAGCTGCTCGTCGAGATGGACGGCTTCGACGTCTCCCGCGGCATCGTCGTCATGGGTGCGACCAACCGCCCCGACATCCTCGACCCGGCGCTTCGCCGGCCGGGCCGGTTCGACCGCCACATCACGATCGAGCGGCCGGACGCCGAGGGTCGCGAGCGCATCCTCAAGATTCACAGCCGCAACAAGCCGTTCTCGTCGAACGTCGACTGGAAGGACGTCGCCGAGCGCACGCCGGGCTTCACCGGTGCCGACCTCGCCAACGTCGCCAACGAGGCGGCGCTGCTCACCATCCGTGAGCTGCGCAACGAGATCACCTCGACCGACATCGAAGAGGCGATCCGCCGGGTGCTCGAAGGCCCGAAGCGCCGCGGCCACCTGATGACCGACGACGAGCGTCGCCGGGCGTCGTACCACGAGGCCGCGCACGTCGTCGTCGCGCTCTCGCAGGACGAGGCGCAGGCCGTCCAGCGGGTCTCGATCCTCACCCGCGGCAAGGTCATCGCGACCACCGAGCTGCGGGCCGAGGAGGAGGAGCTGATGCTCACCGAGTCGCAGCTGCGCGGCCGCCTGGCCATGAAGCTCGCCGGTGCCGCCGCCGAGCGCATGATCTTCGGCGAGATCTCCACCGGCGTCGAGAACGACCTCGAGGAAGCCACCGCTCTCGCCCGCGACATGGTCGCCCGGTTCGGCATGAGCGAAGAGATCGGCATGGCCCGGCTGTTCGGGGCGGACTCCTCGGCGTTCCTCGGTGACGAGACGCCGTTGGCCGACATCTCCTCGGAGACCAAGGCCTCGCTCGACGCAGCCATCCGCCGCCTGATCACCGAGGGGGAGCGGACCGCGACGGTCCTGCTGGAGCACTACCGGCTTCAGCTCGACATGTTCGCGGCGACGCTCGCCGAGCACGAGACCCTCGAGGGCAACATCCTGCAGTCCGAACTCGACAACCTGCGGGCGCACATGGAGCCGGTCGGCAAGGGTCGCCTCCGGGCCAAGGGTGTGTCGGTGACAGCGCCGGGCACGCGGAGCCGTCGCGGCGCCGCGGTCCGCTGACCTGCCGTCGCCAAGCCGGCATGGTCTCTCGCTCGCGCCGTCTCAGTGGTGTAGTGGCTGCCGTCGTCCTCGGGGCGACGGCAGCCACCGGCGTTGCGACGCCGTCGCTCGCCGCGGGCCCGCAGACCTGTAACTCCTCGCCGACCTACGCCGGCGGCGGATGGCTGGCGTACCGGCCCCAAGGGCTCGGATCGGTGACGGCGCAGACCTCGGTCACCTATCTGCCCGACCGCATCTACGCGACCGACGGCACCAAGGTGGTCCGGACCGACGACGGCGGCTGCCAGTGGCAGAGCCTGATCCTGCCCGCGACGCCGCTCGTGGCCGCGCCGCCGCTGCCGGTGCCGCTGCCCGTGGGGATCCCGAGCGGTACGCCGAACGTCAACGCGATCTCGGCGCCGAGCACGTCGACCAGCCAGCGATTCGTCTACCTCGCGGCCGATCTGACCATCCCGTTCTCGGTCAGTGGACTGCCGGCCCCGGTCGGCGGCGGCGCGCAGCCACCGGCGACGCAGCCCTACATCTACGCCAGCAACGACGGCGGGATCACGTTCAGCGCGTACCACTCCGGCCTGCCCACGATCGGCACCGTGACCGACATCGCCGGCGCCCCGAGCAGTCCCAACATCGTCTACGCGGCCGTCACCGACTCGAGCGGTTCGGGCAGCGGGCTCTACCGCAGCACCGACTTCGCCCAGACCTGGACGAAGATGTCCGCCGACCAGCCGAAGACCGGCTCGTTGAAGGTCAACCCCGCGGTCTCGACGTCGGTCTTCGGCGAGTTCGCCGGCACCGGGCTCGAAGTCAGCACCGACTCCGGCGCGAGCTTCGCCCCCGTCGGCGACACCGGCCCGACCTCCTCGTACGACGTGGCAGCGGGCGGTGGCTACATCCAGATCGTGCAGGGCTTCTCCGACAGCTACTTGTGGAAGCGCTCGTACAACGGCGGCTCGTCGTTCGTCAGCCACGCGTCTCCGGTGCAGGCGACGACCGTCGCGACGTCCGCGCTCGCCGACGTCGTATTCCTCGGCAGCGACCAGTCGGACTGGCTCGAGGTCGCCCATGCGAAGGGTTACGCGCAACTGCCGGTCACGCCATCGGCGGGCCCCTTGTCCGACGTCTCCGTGGGCGCGCCGGTCGGCGTGTGGCTGACCGCGAGCGGGATCATCCGACCGAACGAATCGGGTGAGGCGCTGGTCGCGCGGCTGCGCGTCACCGTCTTGGGCACGCCGAAGGTCGACATCGATCTCAAGCCCGTTCAACTGCTCCACCACGTCGGCCCGCGGGTCTTCCCGTCGACGCTGTTCCCGGGCAAGCAGAGCGTGTCCCTGCCGGCCGGCGCGTACAAGGACGTCAGCTACCAACTGCTGCTGCCGCGCTCGCCGTCGCCGGTCGACCTGATGTACCTCGTCGATACGACGTCGTCGACCGACCTGACGCTCAATGCCGTCCGGCAAGACCTCGGCACCGTCGTCGACGATCTCGGCGCGGTCGGCCTCGACGCCAACTTCGGCGTCGCCGAGTTCCGCGACTACCCACCTGACGACTACGGCAACGGTGAGTCCACCGACTACCCGTACAAGCTGCGCCGGACGATCGGTCCGGTCGACGCGTCGTTGCGCGCCGCGCTGAACGCACTGAAGCCGAACGGCGGCGGCGACCTCGACGAGGCGGCCCTCACCGCGCTGTACCAGTCGACGACCGGTGTCGGACAGACGTTGGACAACGTCGACAACCATCGGGTGCAGGTCATCCGGCCCGGGCTCGAGGCGCAGTACCGTCCCGGCTCGCTGCGGCTCGCGATCGTCGCGAGCGACGCGGCGTACCACAAGGAGCCGGACTACCCGACCCCGCCGTGGGCGACGACCGTGGACGCACTCAACGCCGACGATGTGCACCAGGTCGGGCTTGCGGTGCAGACGATGAGCGGCGGCAAGCCGACCGGGTTCGACTCGCTGCACGACATGCAGGCCATGGCGCTCGCGACCGGCGCACTGTCCCCCGTCGGCGGCATCGACTGCGACGGCGACGGCGCGATCGACGTGCCGCAGGGTGATCCGCTGGTCTGCAAGATCCCGCACCCGGCACAGCAACAGGACGCGAACAACTAGCCGTTGCCGAGCCCGCCGACGCCGCCGATCCACCTGGCGGAGGCGTTGGTCCAGCTGACCGAGAACCTCCCGGACATGTCCGGCGTACGGCTGAAGATCAGCGGTGGTCCGGCGTCGGTCGCCGGCGTCGTGTCGGTGCCGGCCGCACCGGTCGTCAACCTGCACGCGGACAACACCCTGTCCTACACGGTGCGTTACACCTGCCCGGTCTCCATGACCGGCCACACCTGGAACCTGTCCCTGCAGGCGATCGCGGGGTTGCAGGCACTTTCGTCGTCGGCCACCGACCTGACCTGCGGCGCCAAGCCGAAGCCGCCGGTGGCCGTCCCGCAGGAGGTCCTGCCGGCGGTCGTCGTCGCCGCAGTTGCGCCGGCCGTGCCGCCGAACCCGCCGGCGCAGGGCACCGGCAACGCCAACCCGAACCCGGCCGTGAACGCCAACGCCGGTTTCGCGCAGCAGGAGGACCAGCAGCGCCAGCTCGCCTTCGCCGACGCCGATCAGGGGATGGAGTTCGGCGTCGAGGACGAGACGTTGGCGATGAGCCGGCCTGCGTCGAGGGACGACACCGGCTTCATCGCCGGCGCGGCCGGACTCATGATGTCCGCGGCTTTCGGGGTGGAGTACGCCCGGCGACGGCGAACGCGCCCCGAGTACGCCCGCGCCTGGCGGTGCTGACGCCAGGCTCGACCGAGTCGGCGGAGCACCTCGCGTAAGCAATCGCCGCTCGCGGCGGTACTGCCTGGCATGAGACTTACTTTGCTCGGCGCTCTCGCGCTCGGCGCGAGCGCGTTCGTCGTCCCGACCGCGCACGCGGTGAGCCCCGACGTCATCCACGGCGGTTGCACCTACGACTCCGCGACCCGCCCCTCGACCGACCCCGGCGGGAACGTCGGCGTCATCGGCGACGTCTCGGCGACGACCGACGCGAGCGGCAAACCGATCGCGGCGACGGTGAGCTGTTGGATCGACGTCAACGGCGTCGAGGCGCCCGGGACGCGGTTCGGCTATGCCGGAACAGGCGTCCAGGTGG
Organism: Frankiales bacterium; assembly: GCA_025980325.1. GTDB lineage: Bacteria > Actinomycetota > Actinomycetes > JAFAQI01 > JAFAQI01 > BP-197. The sequence goes on along the minus strand of JAICXQ010000023.1, from coordinate 4,469 downwards.
GCGCGAACCCGATCACGTTCGCCGCGAGCAACACCGACGAGATACAGCTGTGCACCTCGGTCCTGTTCGCCGACAACACCACGACCGGCGACGAATGTCTCGTGAGCGACGGTCCGGAGTTCCCGCCGCAGGTGGTCTGGGACGAGTTCGACGCCGTCGCCGGTGTGATCGACGCGGTCGAGGGCTGCGACGCGTCGCACCAGCAATGTTCGGTCCTCTGTCCGCGGCTCGAGCTGCTCGCGGGCAGCTACGGGCCGGTGACGATCGGCCCGGAGGGCGACGTTGTCGTCGCCGACCCCTTGGGTCTCGGGCTCAACCCGCTCTACGACTGCCCGCCGTACGGAGGCTCCTGAACGGTCGGTGCCGGTACGCCGTAAGGAATCCGGCGGTAATGCGGTAGTACGCATATGAGGCGTTTGCTGCTGACGGGGGTCATGCTCGCCGCGTCGATGCTCGCACCTGCGGCGCACGCGGCCGCCGACACGATCGACGGCGGCTGCTTCATCCTCGCCGTCGACCTCGATTCGGTGACGAACTTCGTGACGAGCGGTTTTCTCGGCGACGTATCGGTAACCCGCGACGGGGCCGGGCTCCCGACCGGCGCGACGGTCACCTGCTGGATCGAGATCAACGGCATCGAGTCGTCCGGTACCCGGTTCGCGGCGACCGGGCCCGGCGTGCAGGCCGGTCTCATCCAGGTCGGCTTCGTGCGGGGCGACACCGACTCGATCGCGGTCTGCGAGCGGGTGGCCTACGCCGACGGCACGGCGTCGGCGACGTGCGCGCCGCCGCCGGACGAGCAGGGCGTTCCGCCGCAGCTGCTCTTCGACGCGGCCCACGGGGCGTTCGAGTCGGTCGTCGATCCGGTGCTGTGCCCGGTGCTCGCATCACAGGCCGGCGAATATCCCGGCGGGCTGGCCATCTCCTCGACCGGCGACGTCTCGGTGACCGACCCGCTCGACGTGGCCGGAACGGTCGTCGCCCACGACTGCCCGCCGTACGGGCCGCAACCCACACCCGGCCTCGTCGTCGTCGGGCCGGTGCGCACGTAGCGGATCTAGTAGGGCAGCGCGGTCACTTCCGGCAGAGCGAGCAGCTCGGCGACCTGTCGGCGTTGTTGCGCGGCGGTACGGTAGTGCTGGCCATGAGGTGCGTCCTCTTGGTCCAGACCCCCGGGCGTTGGCGCGTCGCGGGGGTCACCTTTGGGTTGCGTCGACCGCCGACTTTCTGGCGTGGGTACGACAGTTTGCGTGGCGTGAATCTGACATCACGGCCGGATCGAATTACACGCCGGTAGTTTTTCGCAAGCCCTTTCGCAACATACGTAACACCATGCACAATCGATCCCTTGTTGGCCTCTACTTCCCCGGGGGCAGGTATGAGTGCGTCCCGCCGTCGTGCGCAACAACCACTGTTCGAGAAGAAGCTGTTCTACGGTGACAACCTGCGCATCCTCCGGATGGCGGAGCACTTCCCACCCGACAGTGTTGATCTCGTCTACTTGGACCCACCGTTCAAGCCGAACGAGAAGTACAACGTGCTGTTCCGTGACTTCGGCGGCAAGTTAGTACCGTCCGCGTCCCAGGTGCGTGCTTTCGCGGACACCTGGCAATGGGGGACGGCGGCACGCGACGCGTTCAATGATGTGAAGGAGAACTCGCCGCACCACGTTCGTAAGACCGTCGAGGCATTGCATTCGATACTCGGGTTCAGCAACATGTTCGCCTACATGGCGATGATGGCTCCGCGTCTCGTGGAACTTCACAAGGTCATGAAGCCGACTGGAAGTCTCTATCTCCACTGCGATTCTGCGGCGAGTCACTACTTGAAGGTGCTTCTGGACGCGATTTTCGGCGGCGGCCAGTTTCAGAACGAGGTCATCTGGCACTACCGAGGAGCGGGCGTGTCCACGCAACGATGGGGTCGCCGACATGACGTGCTGCTCTTCTACACAAAGGGAGACTCCTGGACGTTCAATGTCGACCCGGTGCGAACTCCCTACTCGGCAGAGTCAATGGAACGGTTGAAGTACAAGGCCAAGTCATTCCGGGGCGACAAGACCTATGACAGCTATGAGCCGAACCCGTTGGGCAAGCACCCCGATGACGTGTTCGACATGCAGCCGATCATGCCCTCGGCCAAGGAGCGGCTGGGTTATCCGACACAGAAGCCACTTGCGCTGTTGGAACGGATCGTCGCGGCAAGTAGCAACCCCGGCGATGTCGTACTCGACCCGTTCTGCGGTTGTGGCACGACGATCGCAGCGGCGGAGAAGCTTGGGCGGCAATGGCTGGGCATCGACGTCACCTACGACGCCATCCCGATCATCCGCGAACGGCTCGCTCAATCTGGCGTCGAGGACAAGCGCGACTATGAGGTGTGGGGTTCGCCCGAGACTTCTGCTGACGCAGCCGCCCTTGCGGCAGAGGACCCGTACCAATTCCAGTGGTGGGCGGTAAAGCGCCTCGGCGGGAAAGAGACCGACTACAGGAAGGGCGCAGACAAAGGCGTCGATGGGCGACTCACGCTCGTGACAGACGCGAAGGACCGATTCCCGCAAGCTGTGGTCTCCGTCAAGGCAGGTAAGACTGGGCCGAACCATGTGCGCGAACTGGCAGGAACGATCAGGGCTCAAAAGGCAGTCGTCGGCGTGTTGGTCGTCCTGCGGCCACCGACGAAAGGAATGCGGGAGGCGGCGGAGAGTGAAGGCGGCTATCCAGGTATCGGCGGGCAGTGGTGCCCTCGCATTCAGATTTTGACGGCGGCGGACATTATCGCCGGCATTGGCGTGAAGGCTCCGGCGGCGGAAAGCATCGCCGCGAAGGCCTCGGTGCCGACTACGAGCAGAGCGAAGGCGAGGCGTGCGTAGTGATAACTCGCTCCGTTGGCGACTTGCTCGATCGAGGCCCACCCGAGATCCCCATGGAACCGCGTCTGCGCTCCTACCTGCTGCATCGCGGCCGCTTCGTCCTCGGTGATCCAGCCGTACCCGGTGGCGTTCGAGAGGCACTCCGGGCAGATGCGCCGGTCGGCGGGCATTTCGTCGGAGACGCGGTGCAGGCCGGGGAAGATCAGCCCGCAGGTTTTTACCGGGTAGCCGATGTGGGCGAGCTTCGCGTCTGATCTGAGGGACGTGACATAGCGTGCCATTGGCGGTGTGCTCCTAGCTGAGCGTGCCGTTTAGTCGCCCGGTTACCGTTCGCGCGGTACCGGGCGGCGCTGTCCCGGCGGGACAGCACGGCAACGATCAGCGGAAGCTACGACAGTCCGCGAAGATCATTTGGGGTAAGAAACCGCAGGTCACGGGGTACGGCTCAGCACAGCGCCGTCAGAAACCATTGTGCTGCAACGGGTTCAGAGTTTCGCGGAACCCTACTAGCGTTGGTGCAGGACGCACTGACCTTGGCCGTTGTCGGCCAGGTTGCTCCACATGCCCTGCACCGCGAACGTCCCGGTCGCGAGACGCAGGTCGCCCATCTTGCCCGGCCCGTCGGTCTTCCACGCGCACTTGTCGCCGGTCTCGCTGTTCTGCGTGTCGACCCAGCCGGCCTCCGGCCACGGATCGGTGACGGCTTCGAGGTACTCGTGGCCGCTCACGATGCTCACGCCGTCATACGTCCCCGCGGCGCCTTTGTTCACGATGTTCTGCCCGCAGCTCAAGCCCATGTGCTCGGGGTTCTCGATGTCGGTGACGTACGGCATGACGGCGTACGCGATGTCTCCGATCGTGCTGCCCAGCGCCGAGTGGTACGCGCAGTAGCCGAGGCCGAACCTGGGCCCGTCGAAGTGCGACGGCAGGTTGATCATGTAGATCGCGTTGCGGTTGCGGGCGTTCGTCGTGTTGCCGAAATGCTGCGCGGCCTTGATCGCCTCCTCGGCGACGGTGTCCGGGCTGCCGTCGGTGCCGACCTGTACGCCGGCGTCGGTGGGAACGGCCGGTGACGCGTCGTCGAACCACACGCCCTTGACGATCTGCTTGCGGGCCGGCACGCCGACGTGTGCGCTCTTGCGCGGGCAGTCGACGGACGTCGTCGCGACACCTTCGCAGTACTGGCTCTGCGACCCGGTCCAGTCGTCGCCACGACCGTAGAGCCCGGCGAAGAACGCGCGTTCGTAGGTCGCGTACGGATCGGTCTTCGACCACTGCGAACCCCAGAACACGAGGTACAGCGCCGGCGCCGAGTCGATGCCGTGCCCGTTGTGACCGCCCCGGTACGCCAGTTGTTGCGGTCCGGTCGACGCCCGTGGTGCGACCCCGTACGGCGCCGCGTGCGAGGTGGTCGGCGACAGGTAGACCCGCGGCGCAACGGCGGTGATGACGACGGGTGACGAGGAGACGGGGCGGGGCCGGGCACGGGGTGCCCCCGCCCCCGCCCCCAAAACCCCCCCCACGAACCCCCCCAGCAATTGCAAGAGCAAAATGGACGGGGTTTTTGGAACGTGCCCAGCCCGCGCAAAAGTTGGGGGGT
>JAICXQ010000086.1 GCA_025980325.1 Frankiales bacterium | reverse complement strand
CGTCTCGTACCATTTTCGTCGCGGGCGCGGGCATCGGAGGACTGACGGCGGCACTCGCGCTGGCGACCAAGGGCTTTCGAGTCGTGGTGCTGGAGAAGGCGGAGCGGCTCGAGGAAATCGGCGCCGGCCTGCAGCTGTCGCCCAATGCCAGCCGAATCCTGATCGATCTCGGCCTGAAGCCGCGCCTAGCTGCGCGCGCCGTGATTCCAGAGGCCGTCAGCATCATGAGCGCGCGGGCCGGCGGCGAAATTACCCGCTTGCCCTCGATCCGACTGTACGCCGGGACGAGACCCCGGACGGTCGCCTCTACACCCTCGCCGACACGGTCGGGTTCGTGCGGCACCTGCCGCACCAGCTCGTCGAGGCGTTCCGCTCGACGCTGGAAGAGGTCGGCGAGGCGGACCTGGTGTTGCACGTGGTCGACGGCGCGCACCCGGACCCGGCCGGCCAGCTGTCCGCCGTACGGGAGGTGCTCGGCGAGATCGGCGCGCAGGACGTCCGCGAGCTCGTCGTCGTGAACAAGTCCGACATCGCCGATCCGGGCGAGGTCGACCGCATCCGCCGCAGCCACCCGGATGCCGTCTGCGTCTCCGCCCGGACCGGTGCCGGCATCGACGCGCTGCGGTTGCGGATCGCCGAGCTGCTGCCCGAGTACGACGTCCCGGTCACGCTGCTGGTGCCCTACGACCGCGGCGACGTCGTGGCGAAGGTGCACCGGCACGGCCAGGTCGACGCGGTCGAGCACGTCGCCGAGGGCACCCGGCTCGATGCGCGGCTTCCCGCCTGGTTGGCCGGGGATCTGGCCCGATTTACCGATATGCCCAGCCTTCACTGACCCGCCGGGTTAGTCCCTATGTGCCATTCCCTAAAGCGCCCGCCGCTGCTCGAATTAGGACACTGCTCCTAGCGCCCAGAGGGGGCCCGTGGTGGCTGCCGGCTTGCCGGATGTCCCGGCTGCGCGAATGCGGTTGCGTCCGCTTTCGCTGCTCGTGCTGCTCGTCGTCGCGGTGTTGGCGGTGGCGAGCTTCGTGTTCACCCGCCATGTCGTGTCCGACCAGGAACACAAGCTGCTCAAGCAGCGGACCGACGAGGCCGGGCTGTACCTGTCGAGCCTGCTCGGCTCGGTCACCTCGGAGTTCTCCTCGATCGCCGGCACGTCGGCGGCGACCAACGCCGACCCGAACGCGTTCCGCAAGAGCACCAAGCTGCTGACGTCGGTGCCCGGCGGGTTCGGCACGATCGCGCTCGTCCGTACCAGCGGCACGCCGGTTGTCATCGCCCAGTCCGGCGCGGCGATACCTGCCGCGCTTGATGGTGCGCGCGCAACCGCGGTCGCGTCGGCGGTCGCGAAGACGGGTCTGACCGGCGGCCTGGTCAGCACGCCGCTGTTCGGCGGTACGCCGAACGACCGCAAGCTCGGCTTCGCCTACTCCTCGCCGGCGCTGCCCGGCTACGCCATCTACGCCGAGAGCGACGTCCACCCGCAGGCGTCGAGCCCGACCACGTCGGGGCAGCCGTTCAGCGAGCTCATCGCCGCCGTCTACGCCGGGCCGCGCGCCGACCCGAGCCAGCTGCTCGCCGTCACCGGCGGCTTCAAGGCGACACTGCACGGCGACGTCGCGGCGACCCGCGCGCCGGTCGGTCAAGGCGAGCCGTGGCTGCTGGTCGCGAAGGCGCGCCGGTCGCTGGTCGGCTCGGCCGCGACCGCGACGCCCTGGATCCTCCTTGGCGCAGTCCTTCTGGTCGGCATGCTGGCCGTCCTCGTCGTCGAGACGCTCGCCCGCCGGCGCGAGTACGCGTTCGCGGTCGCGGACGAACGCACCGAGGAGCTCAAGGACTCGATGCGCGAGCTGGCCGGCGCGCAGGAACAGCTGGTCCGCTCCGAACGGCTCGCCGCGATCGGCGAGCTCGCCTCGACCATCGGCCACGAGTTGCGCAACCCGCTCGGGGTGATCAGCAACGCGGTCTACCTGCTGCGTGGTGACCTCGGCCCAACCCCGACCGACGCGGCCACCCGGCACCTGTCGACCGCCGAACGCGAGGTGTCGGCGGCGACGGTCATCGTGTCGGACCTGCTCGAATTCGCCCGCCAGCGCGATCCGGTCACCACCGACGTCGACGCGGTCGCGCTCATGGAGGAGGCGCTGTCCGTGCTGCCGCCGCCGAGCGGGATCACCGCCGTCCGCAACCTGCCCGAGCCGCCCGTGCTGCTCGCGGCCGACCGGGACATGCTGCGCCAGGTCCTGCTCAACCTGATCGGCAACGCCTACCAGGCGATGATCGACGGCGGCACCGTGACCGTCGGCCTCACCACCGATGGCCCGAAGCTGCATCTGTCGGTCACCGACACCGGCGTCGGGATGGAGCCGGAGGTGAGCCGCCGGGTGTTCGAGCCGTTCTATACGACGAAGGCGCGCGGCGTCGGTCTCGGCCTCGCGGTCAGCCGACGCATCGTCGAGGCGCACGACGGCGACATCTCCGTCGTCTCGGCACCAGGCCAGGGCACGACGTTCACGGTGACGCTGCCCCGCGTCCCGGTACCCCGACAGGCCGCCGACCGCGACTCGAGCGGCAGCGAGGTCACGGCATGAACAAGCAACTGCTGCTCGTCGACGACGAGCCCGGGATGCTCGAGACGCTGAGCGACATCCTCACCAGCGCCGGGTATTCGGTGACCGCGGTGAACAACGGCGACAGCGCGCTGGAACACCTGATGCGGGGCGGTTACGACCTCGTGCTCATGGACGTCCGGATGCCCGGCCGCGACGGCGTCGCCGTCATGGAGGAGTCCGGCGCGCCGCCGCCGCCGGTCATCCTCATGACCGCGTACGCGATCGAGGAACGGCTGGCCACCGCGCGCGCCGGCGGTGTGCACGCCGTACTGCAGAAGCCGTTCGCGGCGCCGTACCTGCTCGACGTGCTCGCGGGGGCGGTGGCTGCGTGAGCGAACCGGCCGCGTGGCGGATCCTCATCGTCGACGACGACGCGGGGATGCGCGAGACGCTGTCGGAGATCCTCGCCGCGCACGACATCAATGCCGTGACGGCCGGTACGGCGGCGGGCGCGCACGCGATCCTGGCGGCCGAGCCGATCGCGTTGGCCATCCTCGACCAGCGGCTGCCGGACGCGACCGGGATCGAGCTCGCCGAAGCGATCAAGGCGACCGATCCGGACCTGCCGGTGCTGCTGATGACGGGGTACGCCGCGGCCGAGACCGCGCTGGTCGCGGTCGGCAAGGTCGAAGACTTCCTGGTCAAGCCGGTGCGGCCGGAGCTGCTGCTCACCTCGGTCCGCAACAGCCTCGACCGCCGTTGGCTGCGGATGCGCAACGCCGAACTGGTCGGCCAGCTCCAGCAGGCCAACGCCGTCCTCGGCGACAACGTGCGCCGCCGCCAGAACGAGCTCACCGCTCTCATCGCGATGACCACGGCGACCTCGAGCTCCTCGAAGCTGCCGCTGGTGCTCGACGCGGCCGTCGACGTGCTCTCCCGGATGGCCGGTACGACGACGGCCGCGCTCTACCTGCTCGACGACGACCGCCAGCTCACCCTCAAAGCCGTCCGCTCCGGGCAGTGGAAGCCGCCGCAGACGATGGCCGATTTCCAGGAGCGGGTACGGCGGGCCGACTTCGACGGGCATGAGTGCGTGGTGGCCGCGCTCGCGTCCGACGGCGTCACGACCGGCGCGCTGCTGCTCGAACGCACCGAGCAGGAGGCGGATGCCTTCCTCGTCGCCCTCGCCGCGCAGGTCGCGGTCGGCGTCGACAACGCGCGCCGTTCCGAGCGCGAGCGGGCGACGGTCGAGCGGATGGCCGAGCTCAACCGGATGAAGTCGAGCTTCCTCGCCAACGTCTCGCACGAACTGCGGACGCCGCTGACCGCCGTGATCGGCTTCGCCCGTACGTTGCAGGGCCGCGGGAGCAGCCTCGCGGAAGAGGAGCAGGCCCGCCTGCTCGACCGGATCGAGACCCAGGCACGGCGGCTGCACCGGCTGGTCGAGGACCTCCTCGACGAGGCCCACCTCGACCGCGGGGCGCTGCGGGTGTCCAACGGCCCGGTACGCATCGCCGAGGTCGTCGAGCACGTCGTCGCCTCGGTACCGGACAGCGTGCACCGGTTCTCGACGACGGTCGCGGCCGGCCTGCCGGTGGTGATCGCCGACCCGGTTCGGCTGGAGCAGGTCGTCGGCAACCTGGTGGACAACGCGCGCAAGTACTCGCCGGTCGGCTCGGAGATCGAGATCGGCGCCGGGCTCACCGAGCGCGGGGTCGAGGTCTGGGTCGCCGACCAGGGCCGCGGCATCGACGCGGATTTCCTGCCGCACCTGTTCGAGCCGTTCACCCAGGCGGAGCTCGGCGACACCCGGCGCGACCACGGCGTCGGGCTGGGCCTGTCGATCTGCCGCGGCCTGGTCGAGGCGATGGGCGGGGTCATCGACGTGAGCTCGACCATCGGGCAGGGCAGCCGGTTCACCGTCGTCCTGCCGCGGATCGTGCCTTCGCCCGCGGTGCCGGTCGACAACCAAACGGCGGTCGCCGGCTAGCTGTGAGGCGTGCGTGATCATGGCGTTTGCTGCGCTTTTCACCGACGCTGCGTTGCGGGTGGTTCCCCGATTGACCCGTCCGCGCCGTTACGTCGGTTACGCCGGATGGCTTAGCCCGGGACCGGTGCGCTAACCATCCGAGGCGACTACACACTGTGACCGCTGCGGTGCCGAGACAACTTTCGTGGGCGCGACTCGGGGGATTCGTGCGGCCGTTGCTGCCGCGGCGGTCGTCTGCGCCGTAGCGTTCGTCGTCCTGGCGTCGCATCGTCCGGGCGCCGGGCCGATCGATCTGGCCGCCGCCGCGTTCGTCGGGGGTGCGGGCGGGGCGGCCGCGACCGCGGCGTTCGTCCGCGCCGCCCGCGCCCGCGGCCTGCGCCGGTCGTGGCTGCTCGTCGGGATCGCCTGCGCGCTTGAAGCGGCCCACCGGGCGGCCGAACTGCGCGGCTCGTCGTTCCTCGCCCACGGCGAGGTGCCCATCCTGCACCTGCTCGCCGCGGTCGTCGCGACCGTCGGCCTGGCCGGCCTGCGCGCACCGGCCCCGGATCGGGGCGCGAGCCGCCGTACGTTGCTCGACGCGGCCACCATGGTGTGCGCGGTCGCTCTGGTCACCGGCAACGCCGTCCTCGCGCCGGCGCAGGGGCAGAGCGTCTCGACGACCGCATTGGTGTCCGCGCTGGCGGTCGCCGCGGCCGATGTCGCGCTCGCGGTCGCGGGCCTTCTGATCCTGTCCCGCGCGCGTTACCCCGGTGGCGCGAGCCTGCGGGCGCTGCTGCCGATCTGCGCCGGTGTCGTGTCGCTCGCGGCCGGCGACGCCGGCCTGTCCGGGTTGCGGCTGGCCGGTGCCGCGACCGTCACCGGGCCGGGACAGCTGTTCCTCGGCTCCGGCCTCGTCCTGATCCTCGCCGCGGCGATGACCCATGACGCCGACGACACCGCCGTGATGCCGCGCCGCGAACGGGTCGCGGTGTGTGCCGCGGTCGGTCCGGTGGTGCTCGCCGCGCTGGCCGTGAGTGTGTACCAGGTGACCGAGCACCGGCTGCCGGCATTGCTCGCCGGCGGCGTCATGTTGCTGTCCGGGCTGCTGCTCGCCCGGCTGATCGTCGCCTCCCTCGACAACCTCGTACTGTCGCGGACGCTCGAGTCGCAGGTGGCCGAGCGGACGCTGGAGATCGTCACCCGCGAGCAGTGGTTCCGCTCGCTGGTCCAGCACTCCTCGGACGTCGTCACCGTGCTCGACCCGGGCGGCATCGTGCGCTACCAGTCGCCGGCCCTGGAACGGCTGTTCGGCCACGATCCGGCTGCGACGATCGGCCACTCGCTGTCGGCGTTGTTGCAGCCGGCCGACGCGGCCCGGTTGCAGGCGGCGATGGCGCGGGCGGTCGACATGCCGGGGGCGTCGTTCGTGCTCGAGTTCCCGATGGCGCACCGGGACGGCTCGTGGCGCGACACCGAGACGGTCATCACCAGCCTCATCGACGTGCCCGACGTCCGCGGTCTGGTGCTCAACACCCGTGACGTCACCGACCGCAAGCAACTCGCCGAGCGGCTCGCGCATCAGGCCTACCACGACGAGCTCACCGGCCTCGCCAATCGCGCGCTCTACCAGGAGCGGCTGGCCGCGGTGCTCGGCGACCGGTCGGCGACGCAGGTCGCGGTGTTGTTCTGCGACCTCGACGGGTTCAAGGCGGTCAACGACTCGCAAGGCCACGACGTGGGCGACGCGCTGCTCGGCCTGGTCGCACAGCGGCTGATGCACTGCGTGCGCACGCAGGACTTGGTCGCGCGCTTCGGCGGCGACGAGTTCGCCGTGCTCGTCACCGACGTCGACGGGCTGCGGGCCGCGCGCGACGTCGCCGACCGGATCGAGGACTCGTTCCGCCGCCCGTTCACTCTCGACGACCGCGAGTTGCGGGTCGGCGTCAGCATCGGCATCGCGCTCGCGGATCCGGATGCGGACTCGGTCGACGTACTGCTGCGCAACGCCGACCTCGCGATGTACCGCGCGAAGGCCGAGCAGGACGTCGCGGTGGTCGTGTTCGAACGGGCGATGCACGACGCGTTGCTGGCCCGGCTGAAGGTCGAGGACGACCTGCGCGCCGCGCTCGGCGGCGGCGAACTGGTGCTGCACTACCAGCCGACGGTCGAGCTGGCTACCGGCCGGCCGGTCGGTGTCGAGGCGCTGATGCGGTGGTACCGGCCGGGCTGCGGAATCGTCGCGCCGCAGGAGTTCATTGGCGTCGCCGAGGAGAACGGCTTCATCGAGGCGATGGGGCAGTGGGCCCTGTTCGAGGCGTGCCGTCAAGGTGCGGCCTGGCAGCGTTTCGCCGCGCCGGGTACGGCGTTCTCCGTCGGCGTCAACATCTCCGCCCGGCAGGTGTCGCCGTCGCTGGTCGACGTCGTCGCGGCCGCATTGGCCGAGGCGTCGCTGCCGCCGGGCGCGTTGCTGCTGGAGATGACCGAAAGCGTGCTGCTCGGCCGGACCGAGCAGGCGGTCGAGGTGTTGCGGTCGCTCAAGCGGCTCGGGGTGCGGATCGCGATCGACGACTTCGGCACCGGGTTCTCGTCGCTGTCGTACCTGGCCCGCTTCCCGGTCGACGTACTGAAGATCGACAAGGGGTTCATCGACGACTCGCCGAACGGATCGGAACTGGCCCGCACGATCGTGCAGCTCGGCCAGTCGCTGCGGCTCGCGACCGTCGCCGAAGGCATCGAGACCTCGGTGCAGCGCCAGGCGCTGGTCGAGATGGGCTGCGGGTTCGGGCAGGGATTCCTGTTCGGCCGCCCGATGCCGGCGAACGGCGTGACGATGCTGCTCTCGTCGCAGGGTCTCGAGGACGGCGCGCCTGTCCCGGAGCAGCGCCGTACGTCGCCGGCCGAGCTCTTGGTCTCCTAGACCCGGCGCAGGACGGCGGTCACCCGGCCGAGGATCGTGGCTTCGTCGCCGTCAATCGGAGCGAACAGCGGGTTCGCCGGCATGAGCACGACGTGACCGTCGCGGCGGCGCAGCGTCTTGACCGTCGCCTCCCCGTCGATCAAGGCGGCGACGATCTCGCCGTTGTCGGCGGTCGGCTGCTGGCGGACGACGACCCAGTCGCCGTCGGCGATCGCCGCCTCGATCATCGACTCGCCCTTGACCTGCAGCAGGAACAGCTGCCCGTCGCCGACGAGCTGGCGGGGGAGCGGGAAGACGTCCTCGACGACCTGCTCGGCGAGGATCGGGCCGCCGGCCGCGATCCGGCCGACGACCGGCACGTACGTCGGCACCGGGCGGGCGTCGCCCTCGCCGGTCGCGTCCTGCGGTTCGGCCGGGAACCTGACCTCGACCGCGCGCGGCCGGTTGGCGTCGCGGCGCAGGAACCCCTTGCGTTCGAGGGCGGAGAGCTGGTGCGCGACGCTGCTCGTGCTGGTCAGGCCGACGGCCTCGCCGATCTCGCGCATCGAGGGGGGATAGCCGCGGCGCTCGACCGAGTCGCGGATGACGTCGAGGACCTTTCGCTGGCGGGGGGTCAGGCCGGTCGCGTCCGGCGGGCCGTCCGGGATCTCGCGGACGGTGGCTTGGGGTGAGGCGTCTGGCGTGGGCGGTCGCTCGTCGCGGCTCATGGGGGGACCGTAGCCACTCTTGGCGAACAGTTCAAACATCTGTTCGAACGTGTCGTGATTTTGTCCGAGCCGCGTGGTACAACTCAAACATGCGTTCGATCGAACATGGATTCGAAAACCGCCGTCCGTACGGCGGGCCGCGGCTGACCCGGCGCGGCCGGGCGGTCGTCGTCCTCGGCATGCTCGTGGTGCTGCTGGTCGCCGGCTTCACCCTCGGCCGGGCGTCGAGCCAGGCGGCCGGTCCGAGCGTGCACCGGCCGCTGCCGACCGTGACCGTCGCGCCGGGCGAGACGCTGTGGCAGATCGCCGCGCGGGTCGACCCGAGCGGCGACCGCCGGGCCCTCGTCGACCAGATCGAGGCGCTCAACCACCTGCGCGACGGTCAGGTCGTCGTCGGCCAGCAGCTCAGGCTGCCCCGCCGCTAGGCCGCCGCCGCAGCGTCATCAAGATCATCGCCGTCACGTCGGCGTCCATCCCGTCGTGACGGCGCTGCCGATCCCGCGACACGCGACGAAATTTGCCGAAAGTGCTTGCGCGAGGGCCGGATCGGGCCTAGCGTCTCGCCCCAACATCTTGTGTTACACCGTTGTAATTCCTCCACAGGTTGTGGCACAAGCTGTCCACAAATCCACAGGCTTGTGACTGCGCACAAGTTCGGACAAAGCCGGCGGGAAGGAGGCCAGGCCATGCATTGCCCGTTCTGCCGCCACCCCGACTCCCGGGTCGTCGACTCGCGCGAGGCCGACGACGGCGCGGCCATCCGCCGCCGCCGCGCCTGCCCGTCGTGCAACAAGCGGTTCACCACCGTCGAGACCGCCGGCCTGACCGTCGCGAAGCGCTCCGGCGCGACCGAGCCGTTCAGCCGGGCCAAGGTCATCGCCGGCGTCCGCAAGGCCTGCTCCGGCCGCCCGGTCGACGAGGACGCCCTCGCCCGGCTGGCCCAGCAGGTCGAGGAGACCGTCCGGGCGAGCGGCTGCGCGGAGGTCGCCGCGCACGATGTCGGCCTCGCGATCCTCGCCCCGTTGCGCGACCTCGACGAGGTGGCGTACATGCGGTTCGCGAGCGTCTACCGCGGGTTCGAACACCTCGGCGACTTCGAGGCGGAGATCGCCGAGTTGCGGACCCACCAGGCCCTGCTGGCGACGTCAGGGCTCGCCGAAGCGGGCGAGACCGCAGCCGGCGAGACCGCCGCCGTACTCCGTTACGGCGGTGCCCATGATCCGGCGCCGCCCCCGGTGCACGCCACGTCCGCGCGCTGACCGCCGACTCGAACCCCGGGGGCGGCGCCGCCCAAAGACAGCCCAGCACCGCCCGAAATTGTCGTAGCCCAGGCCTACAAATGTGCTTTACCGAGGACGAACCTCGGCCCCACCGGCGTTGTATGACGAAGGCAGGAGAGGACCGCAGATGACGGAGACCGTGAACGGCGCCGGCGACGTGAGTGGGGTCGCGACCCAGCGCGGGGGAGCGCGGCGTGCGCGCGGCCTGCGGCTGGACCGGGTGTACACGACCCCCGGCGTGCACCCGTACGACGCGGTGACCTGGCAGCGGCGCGACGTCGTCATGACCAACTGGCGTGACGGCTCGGTCAACTTCGAGCAGCGCGGCGTCGAGTTCCCCGACTTCTGGTCGGTCAACGCGGCCAACATCGTCACGACCAAGTACTTCCGCGGCGCGGTCAACACGCCGCAGCGCGAGTCCTCGCTCAAGCAGCTCATCGACCGCGTCGTGCGGACGTATCGCGGCGCCGGCGAGGAGCACGGTTACTTCGCGACGCCGGGCGACGCCGAGGTGTTCGAGCAGGAGCTGACGCACATGCTGTTGCACCAGGTGTTCAGCTTCAACTCGCCGGTGTGGTTCAACGTCGGCACGCCCTCGCCGCAGCAAGTGAGCGCGTGCTTCATCCTCGCCGTCGATGACACGATGGACTCGATCCTCAACTGGTACCGCGAGGAAGGGCTCATCTTCAAAGGCGGCTCCGGCGCCGGGCTGAACCTCTCCCGGATCCGTTCGTCGAAGGAGCTGCTGTCCTCCGGCGGCACCGCGTCCGGCCCGGTCAGCTTCATGCGCGGGGCCGACGCGTCCGCCGGCACCATCAAGTCCGGCGGGGCGACGCGCCGCGCCGCCCAGATGGTCGTGCTGGACATCGACCACCCCGACGTCCTCGAGTTCGTCGAGACGAAGGCCCG